>JASJAL010000401.1 GCA_030067055.1 Kiloniellales bacterium
GACACTAAGGAAACAGCGCGAGCTGGTCGAGGCCGGCGGTCTCGGGCTGGCCGGTCATGAGGTTCATGTTCTGGACGGCCTGGCCAGAGGCGCCCTTGACCAGGTTGTCCTCGACCGCGACCAGGACCGCATGACCGGGCCGGCGGTCGGCGAAGACCCCGAGCTGGCAGAGGTTGGTGCCGCGGACGTGGCGGGTCGCCGGGGCGACGCCCTCGGGCAGCAGGGTGACGAAGGGCTCCTCGGCGTAGCGCTCCGACAGGATCTTGCGCAGGTCCTCCGCGCCGCCACCGTTCGCCAGCTTTACGTAGATGGTCTCCAGGATGCCCCGGTTCATCGGCATGAGGTGGGGCGTGAAGTTGACCGTCACCGGGCGGCCGGCGGCGGCGGTCAGGCCCTGCTCGATCTCCGGCGCGTGGCGGTGGCCGGCCAGGGCGTAGGCGTGGATGCCCTCGCCGACCTCGGCGTAGAGGCTGGCCTCCTTGGGGGCCCGGCCGGCGCCGGTGACCCCGGACTTGGCGTCGATGACGATCTGGTCGGTCTCGATGGCGCCGGCCTCGATCAGCGGCACCAGGGCGAGCTGGCAGGGCGTCGGGTAGCAGCCAGGGTTGGCGACCAGCCGGGCCTTCGCGACCGCCTCGCGGGCCAGCTCGGTCAGTCCGTAGACCGCCTCTTTCTGAAGGTCGGGCGCCTGGTGCTCGCGGCCGTACCACTGGGCGTAGGTCGCGGGGTCGACGAGCCGGAAGTCGGCCGAGAGGTCGACCACCTTGAGGTCGGACGGCAGGGCGGCGATGACCTCCTGCGTCGTGCCGTGCGGCAGGGCGCAGAAGACCATGTCGAGGGCCGAGAAGTCGGCCTCCTCGATCTTGACCAGGCGCGGCAGCCCTTGACCGGCGAGCTGCGGGAAGACCTCGGCGATGTCCTTGCCGGCCTGGCGCTCGGCGGTCAGCAAGCGGATCTCCGCCGCCGGGTGGCGCAGCAGCAGGCGCAGCAGCTCCGCGCCCGTGTAGCCCGATGCCCCGAGAATGCCGATCCGTATCGCGTTGCCTGTCATCTCTACTCTGCCTTTCAACGGCCGCGGCCTGGGCCTTACGCCCCACCCGGCCATTTTGATCCTGGGATCCGAAAACACCAAGGGCGCCGCAAAGGGCGCCCGGTCGTCTTTCGATCCGCTGTCCCCTCCCGGCTCCGGCGCTCTGCCGGCCCGAGGGAAAACGACGAAAAGAGAATCGTTTACCGCCTCAGGCTGAGCGCTCCCGTGAAGATCTCTCGTCGTCGCATGGCCGGCGGCCTCCGTTCCGTGGTCGCCCTAGGAATAGCGGCTTCCCGGGCGCGGGGCAACCGCGCTGGCGGCGCCGGCCGCGGCCGCCTCACAATACCGCCATGTTCTCTTGCGATCAGGGTGTCCTGGTGGCGGAGGGACAGGGCATGCGGCAGAGGATCGGAATCTCCATCAATTTCGTGGCGATCGCGGCGCTTGCGATCGCGGCCATGCCGGCCCTCGCCACGCCGCAGGATTCGCTCTACGGCTGGCTCGAGCAGGTGCCGAACCGGCGCATTGCAAGCGCCTTCGCGCCGCCGGCCGGCTTCACCCGCGGCGTGGAGGCCGACGGGAGCTACGGCGACTGGCTCCGCCATCTGCCCCTGGCGCCTCCAGGCACGCCCGTGCGCAACCACGACGGCAGCGACAAGGTCAACCAGGCCTCGGCCGCCGCAGTGATCGCGATCGACGTCGGCCGGCGGGACCTGCAGCAGTGCGCCGACGCCGTCATGCGGCTGCGCGCCGAATACCTGCGTGCGGCCGGTCGGGCGGCGGACCTGAGCTTCAAGTTCACCAGCGGCCACGGCTTTTCCTATGGCCAATGGCTCGCCGGACAGCGGCCGCGGGTCCGGGGCAGTCGGGTCGGCTGGACCCGGGGCCCTGCAGTCGCCGATAGCCGCCGCCAGTTCCGGGCTTGGCTGGACGTCATCTTCACCTATGCAGGCACCTGGTCCATGGTCCGGGACTCGGCGCCGGTCCCTTCGGTTTCGGAGCTGCGGATCGGCGACGTTGTGATCCAGGGCGGATTTCCTGGCCACGCCCTGCTGGTCGTCGACCTGGCCCGCAACGCGGCCGGCGAGACTGCCGTCCTGCTGGCCCAGAGCTACATGCCGGCACAGAGCGTTCACGTGGTGGTCAACCCGGCCGACCCGAAGGGTGGCGCCTGGTACCGCCTGGACGAAGGCCGGCCCATCCGGACCCCGGACTGGCACCGCCCCTTCTCAACCAGAGATTTCCGGCGCCTGCCCGAAAGCGCGCCGGCCAGCTGACCCGCAAAGAAAAAGGGCCCGCCGGTCGGCGGGCCCTTGCGGATGACCTGATTTGCCTGCCGCGCTCAGCGCTTGGAGAACTGGAAGCTGCGGCGGGCTTTGGCCTTGCCGTACTTCTTGCGCTCCACGACGCGGGAATCGCGGGTCAGGAAGCCGCCCCTCTTGAGCAGGGGCCGCAGAGCCGGCTCGAAGTTGACCAGGGCGCGCGAGATGCCGTGGCGCACCGCGCCGGCCTGTCCCGAGAGCCCGCCGCCGGAGACCGTGCACATGACGTCGTACTGTCCGGTCCGCTCGGCGACCAGGAAGGGCTGGTTGAGGATCATGCGCAGCACCGGCCGGGCGAAGTAGATCTCGACGTCGCGGCCGTTGACCGTGACCTTGCCGCCGCCGGGCTTGATCCAGACCCGGGCGACCGCGTCCTTGCGCTTGCCGGTCGCGTAAGCGCGGCCCTGGGCGTCCAGCTTGGGCTCGGCCGTGGCTGCTGCCTCCTCGGGGGTCGCGACGACGCCGGTCGCCGCGCCAAGGTCCTTGAGGTCCGTGACCGTCTGGGTTTCTTCGGCCATGGGCTTACGCGCTCCTCTTGTTCTTCGGGTTGCGCGCCGCGAGGTCCAGGGCCTCGGGCTGCTGCGCCTCGTGGGGATGGCTGGCGCCGGCGTAGATCTTGAGGTTCTTGAGCTGCTGGCGGCCCAGGGGCCCACGCGGGACCATGCGCTCGACCGCCTTCTCGATCACCCGCTCGGCGTGGGGGCCGTCCAGGATCTGGCGCATCGAGCGGTGCTTGATGCCGCCGGGATAGCCGGTGTGCCAATAGAAGAGCTTGTCGTCCAGCTTGCGGCCGGTGAGCTTGACCTTCTCGGCGTTGATGACGATGACATGGTCGCCGCAGTCGACGTGGGGGGTGTAGCTCGTCTTGTGCTTGCCGCGCAGGATGTTGGCGACCTGCGTGGCAAGGCGGCCGAGCACGACGCCCTCGGCGTCGATCAGCACCCACTTCTTGTCGACCTCGGCCGGTTTGGCTGAATAGGTCTTCATTTCGGTCATCCAATTGAAATAAATTAATCTTTTCGAAAGTCCCGGCCCGAACGGTGATCGCCTTCCGGGTCGGGACGCGCGGTTTTAGGCCGCGCGAGCAGTGCAGTCAACTGCGAAATACCACTTTTCGCCAGTAGCTTGTGATCACGGTACTATAATACCGCTGACCCAAGTCTATAACGTGTCAGCCAAAACATCGGATGGCTATGGATGGTCGGCCCACCCAATCTCTACAGACGTTATCGATCGGTTAAGGCTCCCGAGCTATCGGTATCCGAACAAGAGCGCGGGCTCGCCCCGATCCCGTGCAGGGAGACCCAGGATGGGACATTTGACCGTTCTGCGCCGCTGTTCGCTGGTCGCCGTGGCAGCGGGCTGCCTGACGCTGGGCTTCACGGGTGCCGGCCGTGCCCAGGCCTGCACCGAAGAAACCCAACCTCCGGCGAGCCTCGCCGCGCATCTGAACATGGCCGAGACCATCGTCTTGGCGCGCACCCTTTCGGCCCGGAGGCTCGCCGGCTACACCGCCGAACGCCTCGGCGCGACCGCCGTCGTGCAGTTCGAGACCCTCGAGGTGCTCTTCGGCACCGCCGAGGACTACTTCCATCTGCTGACCGCAAGCCCCTCCCTGATCGACCCGAAGGCTGCGCAGGCGGCCTCGCTCGACGACGGCATGGGCGGCCTGCCGCCGGACACTGACTTCAAGGGCCACCGCGATCCGGCATTCTGGGACCTCGGCCTTTCCCGCCCCGAGATCAGCGGCAGCGACACCTCGACTTCCTGCGGGCGCAGCAGTACGCCGCGCTTCTTCCAGGGCCACAGCTACCTGCTATTCATCTCCGCAAAGGGCGAAGCGTCGAAAGTGCTGCGCGACGATCCCATTGCCGAGAGCATCAACACACGGATCTACAGCGCGCCGCTCGACACCGCAGGCGGCTACCACCTCTTCGCCGAGCGGGTCGAGGCGCCGGGCGACCTCTGGCTGGCGGCCGTGAGGATGATGCTGTCCGAAACGCCGGTGTTCACGGCGGCGCGCGACCTCCTGGGCAATCCGCGCTGGCTGAAGAGGCTTGCAGAGATGCGCGAACCCGAGCGCGAGGCGCGGCCGGTCCCTCTTGCCCCAATCGACTATCTCGAGAGGATGCGCCGGGTCTCCCTCGTCGAGACCATCCCATGCGGTGACCTGCCCGCCGACGGCACAGCCTACGCTCGGGGAGACAGCAGGGTCTGCTTGAGGAAGCTACGGCAGCTGAAGGGCGAGGATCGGGACCTGCCGGCGAAGCTGGACTGGGCCCGGGAGCGGGACATCTCCAGAATTCGGATCGACATGCCCCAGCAGCTACTGGTCTACGAGTACGGCGACATTGTCGCGCAAAGCCACCACGCCGAGGCTTTGGTCCAGGCCGGGATCGGCTGGAGCCGGCTCGGCCAAGCCGCGCCCGGCAGCTCGAGGTTCGGACGCATGCTGCCGATCGAGAAAGACAGCCTGGACTTCGCCGACGTCCTCTCGCGCTTCGACTTCTCGGCCAATCCCAGGATCCAGCTGAGCGATCTGACCGCGGCCCTCTCGCCCTAACCCTGCGGCGGGATCGAGTAGGTCGCGGTCGCGTGGGCGACGGGGCCATCGCCCTGGTCCGCCTCGCTGAAGATCTCCACGTCGCCGTAGGCCAGACGCTTGCCGAGCTTGAGGATCCGCGCGTGGGCCAGCAGGTCGGCCGGGCCGGGCCGGCGCAGGAAGTTGCAGGTCAGGCTGGTGGTCACCGCCATCTCGACCCGACCGATCAGGCTCAGGACCGCGACGAAGGCGGCGAAGTCGGCAAGGCCCATCATCGCCGGCCCCGAAATCGTGCCGCCGGGGCGCAGCAGGTCGCTCTTGTAGGGCAAGCGCACCTCCGCCGTGCCGCGGCCGATGTCATCGACCGTGGTGCCCAAGACCTTGGCAATGGGCAGCTCTCGCTCGCAAAGCGCCACGATCTCGTCCTTGGTGATCCTCGGCATACCGTCCTGGTCCTCCTTCTTCGCGCCCGACCTCGCTCAACGGCACTCTTTGCCCGGAACGCGCCGTCAAAGCAACGGCCGACGATTTCCCCCCCGGAATTTCGGCGCTATGCTGAAGCCACTTGGAGACATCGGGAAAAGACGAGGCGGGCCATGGCGATCACGACGGCGGCGGAGACCCAGGATCAGGCGGCGCTGGTCCTGCGCAGCGATGCCGAGGGCGTGGCGACCCTGACCTTGAACCGGCCCAAGGCCTACAACGCCCTTTCGCTCGACCTGATGCGCGCGCTGCGTGCGGCGCTGGAGGCGATCGCGGCGGAGCCGGAAATCCGGGCCGTAGTGCTGCAGGGTGCCGGCAAGGGCTTCTGTGCCGGGCACGACCTGAAGGAGCTGCGCGCCAATCCCGGGCGGAACTTCTACGAGGAGACCTTCACCGAGTGCAGCCGCCTGATGCTGGCCATCGTGCGCCTGCCCAAGCCGGTGATCGCCAAGGTGCATGGCATCGCGACCGCGGCCGGCTGCCAGCTGGTCGCGACCTGCGACCTGGCGGTGGCCACCGACGGTGCCCGCTTCGCGACGCCGGGTGTCAACATCGGTCTATTCTGCTCGACCCCGATGGTCGCGCTGTCGCGCAACGTGCCGCGCAAGCAGGCCATGGAAATGCTGCTGCTTGGCGAGATGCAGCCGGCGGCCCGCGCTCTCGAGATCGGCCTGATCAACAAGGCCGTGCCCGAGGCCGAGCTGGACGCCGCGGTCGACGAGATGGTGAAGACGATCCTCGCCAAGTCGCCGCTGATCCTGAAGATCGGCAAGGAGGCCTTCTACCGCCAGGCCGAGATGGACCTGGAGGCGGCCTACGCCTACACCGCCGAGGTCATGACCGAGAACATGCTGACCCGCGACGCCGGCGAAGGCATCGACGCCTTCATCGAGAAGCGCCATCCGACCTGGACCGGCGCGTGAACGAGTCCGAGATGGCGGACCACGAGGCCTACAGCGACGACCTGCTCCGGGGGATCCTGCGCGACGTCCGGACCATCGCGATGGTCGGCGCCAGCCCCAAGTGGGTGCGGCCCAGCTACTTCGCCATGAAGTACCTGCAGGAGAAAGGCTACCGGGTGATTCCGGTGAACCCGGCCGCGGCCGGCGAGACGATCCTGGGCGAGACCTGCTATGCCAGCCTGTCCGAGGTTCCGGGGCCCATCGACCTGGTCGACATCTTCCGCAACAGCGAGGCCGCGGGGCCGATCACCGAGGAAGCCATCGCACTGGCCGCAGAGAAGAAGATCAAGGTGATCTGGATGCAGCTCGGCGTACGCAACGACGAAGCCGCCGCCAAGGCTGAGGCCGCGGGCCTGACGGTGATCATGAACCGCTGCCCGAAGATCGAGTGGGGCCGGCTGCACGGCGAGCTCTCCTGGGGCGGCATCAACTCCAGGATCATCTCGGCCAAGCGGCGAAGGCTGCGGGTGGCGTGAGGGCTCAGCAGATTTCGGAGTCGGCGCGCTCACCCTTCGACAAGCTCGGGGTGAGACGACATTTGAGACTTTAGGTGCTCATCCTCACACTGAGCTTGTCGAAGGGTGAGGTTGTGCAAGGGCAGACCCTAACGGCCGGCCCTAAGAGGACAGCGACATGAGCAAAGAGGGTGACGACTTCGGCTTCGAGACCCGGGCGATCCACGCCGGGAGCCAGCCGGACCCAGTGACCGGCGCGCGCAACGTGCCGATCTACCAGACCACCTCCTACGTCTTCCACGACGTCGACCACGCGGCCTCGCTCTTCAACCTGCAGACCTTCGGCTACCTCTACACGCGGGTCGGCAACCCGACCGTCGCCGCACTGGAGGAGCG
>JASJAL010000402.1 GCA_030067055.1 Kiloniellales bacterium
CGCCTCCGGCGCCACCACCTCCTGGACCAGGCCGAGGCGCAGCGCCGTCTCGGCGTCGAAGCGCTCGGCGGTCACGAAGTAGCGCCGCGCCGCGCGCTCACCGATGGCCGCGATGACGTAGGGGCTGATCACCGCCGGGATCAGCCCCAGCTTGACCTCGGAGAGGCAAAAGCTGGCACGGGGCGCCGCGATGGCGATGTCGCAGCAGGCGACCAGGCCGACCCCGCCGCCATAGGCCGCGCCCTGGACCAGAGCGATGGTCGGCTTGGCGAGCTCGTTGAGGGTTCTCATCAGCCTGGCCAGGCCGCGCGCGTCGGCCCGGTTCTCCTCCTCGGAGTAGCCGGCCATGCGCTTCATCCAGTTGAGGTCGGCGCCGGCCGAGAAGCTCTTGCCCTCGGCAGAGAGAACGACCGCGCGGACCCTAGGGTTCTGCTCCAGGCGCATCAGCGCGGCGGTCAGTTCGGCGATGAGATCGTCGTTGAAGGCGTTGTGAACCTTGGGCCGGTTGAGGGTGACCCGCGCCACGCCGGCCTCGTCGATCGCCTCCAGGAACATCGGCTCGGCCATGCGGGGCCTCACATTCGGAAAACGCCGAAGCGGGTCGGCTCGACCGGCGCGTTGAGGGCTGCCGAGATGCCCAACGCCAAGGTCATGCGGGTGTCCAGCGGGTCGATCAGGCCGTCGTCCCAGAGCCGGGCCGAGGCGTAGGTCGGGTGGCCCTGGTGCTCGTACTGCTCGAGGATCGGCGCCCGGAAGGCCGCCTCGTCCTCCTCCGGCCAGCTCTGGCCGCGGGCCTCGATGGCGTCCCGGCGGATGGTCGCCAGCACGGTCGCCGCCTGCTCGCCACCCATCACCGAGATCCGGCCGTTGGGCCACATCCAAAGGAAGCGCGGCGAATAGGCGCGGCCGCACATGCCGTAGTTGCCGGCGCCGAAGCTGCCGCCCAGGATGACCGTGAACTTGGGCACCTTGGCAGTCGCCACCGCGGTCACCATCTTGGCGCCGTCCTTGGCAATGCCGCCGGCTTCGTACTTACGGCCGACCATGAAGCCAGAAATATTTTGTAGAAAAATCAGAGGAATACCACGCTGGGCGCAGAGTTCTATGAAGTGAGCGCCTTTAAGTGCTGATTCTGAGAAGAGAATACCGTTGTTGGCAACTATCCCGACCGGGTAGCCCCAGATCCGGGCGAAGCCGCAGACCAGGGTCGTGCCGTAAAGCATTTTGAACTCGTCGAACTCAGAGCCGTCGACCAGCCGGGCGATGACCTCGCGCACGTCGTAGGGCTTCCTGAGGTCGGCGGGGACGATCCCGAGGATCTCCTCGGGGTCGTAGATGGGTTCGTGTGGCTCGGCAATTTCCAGCGACACCCCCTTGGGGCGATTGAGATTTCCGATGATGCGCCGGGCGATGGCCAGGGCGTGGTGATCGTCGCTGGCCATGTGGTCGGTGACCCCCGAGGTGCGCGAATGCACCTCCGCGCCGCCCAGGTCCTCGGCCGAGACCGCCTCCCCCGTCGCCGCCTTGACCAGCGGCGGCCCGCCGAGGAAGACCGTGCCCTGGTTGCGGACGATGATCGACTCGTCCGACATCGCCGGCACGTAGGCCCCGCCGGCGGTGCAGGACCCCATGACCACCGCGACCTGCGGGATCCCCTTGGCAGACATGTTGGCCTGGTTGAAGAAGATCCGCCCGAAGTGCTCGCGGTCGGGAAAGACCTCGTCCTGGTTGGGCAGGTTGGCGCCGCCGGAGTCGACCAGGTAGATGCAGGGCAGATGGTTTTGCTCGGCGACCTCCTGGGCGCGCAGGTGCTTCTTGACGGTGATCGGATAGTAGGTGCCGCCCTTCACCGTGGCATCGTTGGCGACGATCATGCATTCGCGGCCGCTGACCCGACCGATGCCGGTGATTATCCCGGCCGCCGGGACCTCGTTCTTGTAGAGGCCGTAGGCGGCCAGCTGGGACAGCTCGAGGAAGGGCGCGCCGGGATCCAGCAGGTTCCGGACCCGGTCGCGAGGCAGCAGCTTGCCGCGCGAGAGGTGGCGCTCCCGCGCCTTCTCGCCACCGCCCTGCTTGACGCTCTCGACCTTGTCCCGCAGGTCCCGGACCAGCGCCAGCATGGCCTCCCGATTCTGCTTGTAAGCCTCTGAACGGGTGCTGATCGAGCTCTTGAGGACCGTCATATCGGGACTATCTGGGACCCCTGGTGCGACTCTTCGGCCCACAGCTTTGGCCAGCCCGCCCGGGAGAGCAAGGGGAATTGCCGCGGCCCGGCCCTTGCTGGCCCCTGCACGCTCCCTCTAACCTGGGCCTCGCAGAAGGGGAACGCTCGCCATGCCCGCCTCGCCCAGCCTCGACCAGTTGCGCGCCGCCGCCGAGAGCGTGCACGCGGTCATGCCCCCGACGCCCCAATATTGCTGGCCGCTGCTGTCGCAGCGGGCCGGCTTCGAGGTCTGGGTCAAGCACGAGAACCACACCCCGATCGGCGCCTTCAAGCTGCGCGGCGGGATCGTCTACATGAACGCCTTGCGCCGCCGCGACCCCTCGGTGACCGGCGTGATCGCGGCGACCCGGGGCAACCACGGCCAGAGCATCGCCTGCGCCGCGACCCGCGCCGGCCTGACCAGCACCCTGGTCGTGCCCCAGGGCAACAGCATGGAAAAGAACGCCGCCATGCGCGCCTTCGGCGCCGAGCTGGTCGAGCACGGCCACGACTTCCAGGCGGCGCTGGAGCACGCGCGCGAGCTGGCCGCGGCGCGCGGCCTGCACTTCGTCGAATCCTTCCACGGCGACCTGGTGCTGGGCGTGGCCAGCTACAGCCTGGAGTTCCTCTCCGCCTGCCCGGACCTCGAGACGGTCTACGTGCCGATTGGCCTGGGCTCCGGCATCTGCGGCATGATCGCCGCGCGCGATGCCCTGGGTCACAAGGCAGAGGTGGTCGGCGTCTGCGCCGAGGGCGCGCCCGCCTACGCCCTGTCCTTCGCCCGAGGCGCAGCGGTCTCGACCAACGCTGCCGAGACCCTGGCCGACGGCATGGCCTGCCGGGTCCCCGAGCCGGACGCAGTCGCCACCATCAACCGCAGTGCCGAACGGGTCGTCGCCGTCAGCGAGGACGAAATAAAGGCGGCCATGCGGGCCTACTACAGCGACACCCACAACCTGGCCGAGGGCGCCGGCGCGGCGGCCTTCGCCGCCGCAATGAAAGAACGCGAGACCCTGGCCGGCCGCAAGGTCGGCGTTGTGCTCAGCGGCGGCAACATCGACCGTCCGCTCTATCAGGCGGTCTTGGCCGAGGGCTGATCGGCAAGCGTTGCGTCGTTGCAGGCGCCGCGCTCGATCTGGATCGTCGAGTGGTCGAGGCCGTATTCGGCCTTGAGGAAGGCCTGGATCTCGGACAGCGCCTGCTGGTCGTCGCTGCCTGCGGTGAGGCGTGCGTGCAGGGTGATCAGCGGCCGCTCTTGCGTCAGGCACCAGACATGGACGTGGTGCACGTCCTCGACTGCCGGCACCGCGGCGGCCACGACGCGCTGGAGTTCGGCAATATCCAGCCAGTCCGGCGTGCCCTCCAGCAGGATGTGGGCCGACCTGCGGATCACGAACCAGGCGCTGCGCACGATCAGCAGCGCGACGGCAAGGGACAGGATCGGATCGATCGGCATCCAGCCGGTCAGCAGGATGACCAGGGCCGCCGCGATCGCCGCGGCGGAGCCGAGCAGGTCCGAGAGCACGTGGAGCGCGGCGCCTCGCAGATTGAGGTTGTCCCTGTCGCCGCCGTGCAGGATTGCGAAGGCGACCAGGTTGATCAGAAGGCCCGCCACCGCGACCACCATCATGATGCCGCCGGCGACCTGAACCGGCTCCAGCAAGCGCTGAACCGCCTCGATCAGGATCCAGCCGACCACGACGATCAGCGCCAGGCCATTGACGAAGGCGGCCAGCACCTGGAAACGCGAATAGCCGAAGGTGCGGCGCGGATCGCCCGGCCTGCGGCCAAGGCGGAAGGCCAGCCAGGCCAGCAGCAAGGCAACGAAATCGGTGACCATGTGGCCGGCGTCGGCGAGCAGGGCCAGGGATCCAGAGACCAGGCCGCCGATAACCTCGACCACGGCAAAGCCGCCGGTCAGCAGCATCGCCCAGAACACCCGGCGCTCGTTGCCGGCGTTGGCCGCCGGGGCGTGGTCGTGATTGTGGTGGTCGTGGTGCGCGTGAGTCACGCCGAGGCCCTTCTGCCGCCGCGCCCCGGCGCGCGGCCTACCAGCCGCCGCCGTCCAACCAACGCTCGACGTCCGGCAGGCGGTCGTGGCCCCAGAAGGGTTCGCCATCCACGATCAGGATCGGCGAGCCGAAGACGCCCGCCTCGATCGCCTGGTCGACCTCGCGGCGCAGGCGATCCTTGACCGCCTGGTCCTGGAGGGCGGCCGCCAGCGCGTCCCGCTCGACGCCGAGGTCGGCCGCGACCTCTATGACCGTCTCCGCGCTGGAGATGTCGCGCCCCTGGCCGAAGGCGGCATCGAAGAGGGCCTTGCCCAGGGTCCCGGCGGCCGCGGGATCGCGGTCCTCGAGCCAGTAGAAGGCACGGGCCGCGGCCACGGAATGAAAGGGAAAGGACTCCGGCACGACGAAGGGCACAGCGAGCGCACGGGCACTGCGCGCCAGATCGCGGCGCGCGTAGTCGCCCTTGATCGGCATGTTGAGCAGCGGTTGCTGTCCAGTGACCTTGAACAAAGCGCCCAGCAGAAAGGGCTTCCACGCCACCTCGCGGCCGTGCCGGGCGGCAAGGTCATCGACGACTTGCGCGGTCAGGTAGGCGTAGGGGCTGGAAAAGTCGAAGTAGAAGGCGATCGGCTTGACCATCTTGGGCAGGCGCCTACAGGGAGAGGAATCCGGTCCATATACCAAATCTCGATGATATTCGCCCAGCGCCAAATGCTGCAAAATCGTTGCAGAACTCGTGCGGCACAATCGCCGAAGCCATCGCGGGAGCGAGGGCGAAACGGCGAAGCTTGGCGGCAAACAGCCGTACGAGAGAGGCGGAAGGTCTGGGGGGACCATGGAAGATATGGTGTTTTCTTCCACTTTATTCCACGATATGTTGTGCTATATGAGGCTTGGGGGGCGGCGTCTCCATGAACCTGGCGGTTTTGACAGGGACGCTATCGCGAATGGCCAACACTTCGGCACGAGCCGGTTCGCTTGAACGGCGCAAGCCGTTGCCTAGAATGGCGAGACGTGGGAGCACATCGCAAGGCGATCGTGATTTGTGGCGCTTGCAACAGCGCTACGAAGATTACCTGCGCTCGACCGTCGACTGGGTTTGGGAGTTTAACGCCGATCTGGTGCTGACCTACGTCTCGCCGCCAGTGGCGTTGACCTTGGGCATACCCGCGCAGCTGCTGCGCGGTCGTGCGCTGCTGGATCTCGGTAAGTTCGAAGACGAGCAGATGGGATCCAGCGGGGCGGAATCCGCGATCGCGGACCGCCAGCCGTTTCGGAATGCCCGCTTTGCGATCCGCAGCGGCGACGCGGAGATCACCTACCAGCTGTCCGGGGTCCCGAGCTTCGATGAAGCCTCCGGCGAATTCACCGGCTACCGCGGCACCGCGATCCTGGACAAGGCTGGCGGCCCGCAGGCGGACACGCCCGAGGTCGAACGCAAGCTGGTCGAAACCCTGGAATCCGTGCTGGCCCGCAATATCGAGCTGGAGACCGAGCTCGCCGCAGCCCAAGGCAGCGAGAGCTTTGGCGAAGGCTATCTGGCACGCCTGGCCCACGAGCTCCGCACGCCGCTGAACGCGATCGTCGGCTACGCCCAGTTGGCGGCTCGGCAGGCGGCCGAAGCGCTACCCAAGCCGATCGTCGGCTACCTCGAGAACATCGTCACTGCCTCGCGCCACCTGGAAACCCTGCTCGCCGATCTGGACCGCTCCAACCGTGCAGATCCGGCCGAACGCCTGCGCCAAGAGGTGGTCGACATCTCGGAAGTCCTGCAGGAAGCCAAGCGCATCGTGGTCATCAAGGCCGGCGAGGCAGGGGTCGACCTTTCCAGAGTCGGCCCGATCCCGCCGTGGCGGGTCCGCGGCGACCGGCGGGCCTGCATCCAGATCCTGGTCAACCTGCTGGGCAACGCGGTGAAGTACACGCCCGAGGGCGGCGCGGTCGGTGCCGAGGCGGTCCCGGTCGACGAAGACACCCTGGAGATCAAGGTCTGGGATACCGGCATCGGCATCCCCGAGAGCGAGCAGCATCGGATCTTTCAGAGCGAGTACCGCGCCGACCACGGGAAGATCGGGCATGAGTCTTCCGGCCGCGGCCTCGGGCTCGCGATCGTCCGCGATCTCGCGCGGGCGATGAAGGGCGACATTCGACTGGAAAGCATGGCCGGGACCGGGTCTTGCTTCATCCTGCGCCTGCCGTTGGATCGCGACGGCGACTCGGTCGGCGACGCCGGCTGACCGCGGCGAGGCCGGCTTCACTCGGCCAGGATCTGCCGGCCGATGACCAAGCGCTGGATGTCCGAGGTCCCCTCGTAAATCTGGCAGACCCGGACGTCCCGGTAGATACGCTCGACCGGGAAATCGGCGAGATAGCCATAGCCGCCGTGGATCTGGATCGCGTCGGAGCAGATTCGCTCCGCCGCTTCCGAGGCCAGCAGCTTCGCCATGCAGGCCTCCTTGAGGCAGGGCTGTTCGGCATCGCGCAGGGCGGCGGCGTCCAGGACCATCAGCTCGGCGGCGCGCAGCTGGGTTGCCATGTCGGCCAGGCGGAAGGCGACGGCCTGCTGTTGGGCAATGGGCTTGCCGAAGGCTTCCCGCTCCTTGGCATAGGCCAGGGCGGCCTCGTAGGCGGCCCGCGCCATGCCGAGGGACTGGGCGGCGATTCCGATGCGCCCGCCCTCGAGGTTGGCCAAAGCGATCTTGTAGCCCTCGCCTTCCTCGCCGAGCATCAGGTCCGGGGTCAATTCAACGTCCTCGAAGACGATCTGGCAGGTATCCGAGGCCCGCTGGCCGAGCTTTTTCTCTACGCTGGCGACCCGATAGCCCGGGCTGTCGGTCGGCACGACGAAGGCGGTGATCCCCTTGCTGCCCTGGTCGGGATCGGTCACCGCGAAGACGATCGCCAGGTCGGCGTTCTGGCCCGAGGTGATGAACTGCTTGACGCCCGAGAGGATCCAGCGATTGCCCTCG
>JASJAL010000403.1 GCA_030067055.1 Kiloniellales bacterium
TAGAGCTGCAGGATGGTGACTCCGCCGAAGAGGTAGGCGCCGAGCAGCAGTCGCCAGGGCCGCCAGGAGGCAAAGACCACCAGCGCCAGCGCGATCCAGCCGCGGCCTGCGGTCATTTCCTCCGCCCACATCGGGGTATAGGACAGCGACAGGTAGGCGCCGCCAAGGCCGGACATTGCCCCTCCGAACAGAACCGCCCGATATCGTACGGCGATGACATCGTAGCCGATCGAATGGGCCGCGATGTCGGATTCGCCAACCGCGCGCAAGATCATACCGCCGCGGCTCCGCCTGAGGAACCAGGCAACGCCAAGGGTCGCCAGGATCGAGAGGTAGACCAGGGCGTCGTGGCCGAAGAGCAAGGGCCCGATCAGCGGTAGGTCGCTGAGACCGGGCAGGTTCAGCTTAGGCAGCGCGGTCACTGGCACGCCGACAAAGCCGGCGCCGACCAAGGCCGAGAGCCCGACCCCGAAGATGGTCAGCGCCAGCCCGGTGGCGACCTGGTTGGCGGCCAGGGTCAGGGTCAGGGCGCCGAAGATCAGGGCCATCGCCGCCCCGGCCAGGGCACCGGCCACGACGCCAAGGGTGCCGCTGCCGGTGGTGACCGCGACCGCGAAGCCGGTCACCGCGCCGGCGAGCATCATCCCCTCAACCCCGAGGTTCAGGACCCCCGACTTCTCGACCACCAACTCGCCCAGGGCGGCGAAGAGCAAAGGCGTAGCCGCTGAGATGATGGTCAGGAGGACGAGGACGCTGGCTTCGGCAGGCAAGGCTTAGCCCTCCATCGCGGGCTTGAGGATCCGGATCCGGTAGCGGACCAGGAAATCCGAGGCCAGCAGGAAGAACAGCAGCAGCCCCTGGAAGACGCCGGTGACCGCCTGGGGCAGGCCGACCTCGACCTGGGCGTTCTCGCCGCCGATGTAGGACAGCGCCATCAGCAGGCCGGAGAGGATGATGCCCAGGGGATGCAGGCGGCCGAGGAAAGCGACGATGATCGCGGTGAAGCCGTAGCCGGGGGTGATCACCGGCACCAGCTGGCCGATCGGCCCGGCCACCTCGAAAGTCCCGGCCAGGCCCGCCAGACCACCGCCGATCAGCAGGCTCAGCCAGATCACCCGCTTGCGGCTGAAGCCGGCGAAGCGCGCGGCCGCGGGCGCCAGGCCGACGACCCGAACCTGAAAGCCCACGATGGTGAAGGTCATCAGGACCCAGCCGGCGACCGCGACCAGAATCGCGACCACGGCGCCGAGGTTGAGCCGGGTGCCCTCCAGGATGATCGGCAGCAGCGCCGAGTCGGTGAACATGCGGGACTGCGGAAAGTTGAAACCCTCCGGGTCCTTCCACGGGCCGTAGACCAGAGTGCTGAGAAACAGGGTGGCGACGTAGGTCAGCATCAGGCTGGTCAGGATCTCGTTGACCCCGAAGCGGGTCTTCAGGAAGGCCGGGATCGCGGCATAGGCCATGCCGCCCAGGATCCCGGCCAGGCACATAAGCGGCAGGATCCAGATCCCGGTCTCGTTCCAGAACAGCAGGCCCAATCCGCCGCCGGCGACCGCGCCCAGGGTCAGCTGACCTTCGGCGCCGATGTTCCAGACATTCGCCCGGAAGCCGATCGCTAGGCCGACTCCGATCATGATCAGCGGCGCGCCCTTCACCAGAAGCTCGCTCAGGCCGTAGAGGCTCAGAAGCGGTGAGATGAAGAAGTGGTAGAGGGACAGGAAGGGATCGCTGCCCATGAGCGCGAAGAGGAAGAACCCGGTCACCACCGTCAGCAGGAAAGCCAAAAGCGGCGTCAGATAGAGCAGCCGCCGCGAGATCTCGCGCCTGGGCTCGACCTTAATCGCCATCGCCCGCCCCCCGTTCCACCTGGGCCCCCGCCTGCGCCGCGTCGGGCGCCGGGTGCGCGTCGAGGCCGTGGATCCCGCCCATCAAGAGGCCGATCTCTTCGACCGAGGCCTCGGCCGTGACCAGGGCGTTGGACAGGACGCCGACGTTGATCACCGCCAGGCGGTCGGTGATCGCCAGCAGCTCGTCCAGATCCTGGGAGATGACCAGGACCGCGGTCCCCTGGCCGGCCAGGTCGAAAAGCGCCTGGTGAATCGCCGCCGCGGCCCCGGCGTCGACCCCCCAGGTCGGCTGCGAGGCGACCAGCACGCCGGGCGCTTGGAGTATCTCCCGGCCGACTATGAACTTCTGCAGGTTGCCGCCGGAGAGGCTGCCCGCCGAGGCCGCGACCCCTGGCGTCCGGACGTCGAAGTCGTCGACGATCTGCTCGGCGAAACGGCCGGCGGCCAGGGCCCGGATGAAGAGCGCCGTCAACAGGCCCATGCGGTGGTGCCCGCTGAGAACTGCATTCTCGACCAGGTCCATGGCCGGCACCGCGCCGTGACCGAGGCGTTCCTCCGGCACGCAGCAGAGCCCCTGGCGCCGCCGCTCGCCGGCGTCGAGAAAGCCCACGGCGTGATTGTCGATGCGGATCACTTCGGGCCGCTCGGCCAGAACCTCCCCCGAGAGGGCTTGCAACAGCTCGTTCTGGCCGTTCCCGGCCACCCCGGCGATGCCGAAGACCTCGCCGCCGCACACCTCCAAGGAGATGTTGTGCAGATCGGTGCCGTGGGCGTCGCCTGACGGCAGGTCCAGCCCTTCCACGGTGAGCCGCACTTCGCCGGCCCCGGTGCCGCTTCGCCGATCTAGGGACTTGAGCTCGGCGCCGATCATCATCTGGGCCAGGGAGGTCGCGGTCTCGACCTCGGGATCGCATTGCGCGACCACTTTGCCGCCGCGCAGGATCGTCGCCCGGTCGCAGAGCGCCTTGATCTCCTGCAGCTTGTGGCTGATGTAGAGGATCGAGCAGCCTTCGGATGCCAGCTTGCGCAGGGTCTCGAACAGACGCTCCACCTCCTGCGGGGTGAGCACCGAGGTCGGTTCGTCCATGATCAGCAGCTTGGGATCCTGCAGCAGGCAGCGGACGATCTCGATCCGCTGACGTTCGCCGACCGAAAGCGTGTGGACCTCACGCAACGGGTCCAACGGAAGGCCGTAGTTGCGGGACACCTCCTCGACCCGGTCCGAGAGCGCGCGCAGGTCGCCGGGCTTGTCCATGCCTAGGGCGACGTTCTCCAGCACGGTCATGGCCTCGAAGAGCGAGAAGTGCTGGAACACCATGCCGATGCCCAGCGCCCTAGCGCTCCGCGGGTCTGCGACCGTCACGGCTGCGCCGTCCCACAGGAGTTCGCCCTCATCGGGATGCAGGACGCCGTAGATCATCTTCACAAGGGTGCTCTTGCCGGCGCCGTTCTCGCCCAGCAAGGCGTGGATCTCGCCGGGCCCGACCGCGAAGCTGACTTGATCATTGGCGAGCACGCCCGGGAAGCGCTTGGTCGCCGCCCGGACCTCCAGGCGCGGCGGCGTTCCGCCATTCCCGCCTTGCACGGCCGCCACGCTCACGCCGCTCTCGCCGCGCGCACGCGCTCGACCGCCGC
Organism: Kiloniellales bacterium; assembly: GCA_030067055.1. Next base: position 3,483 of record JASJAL010000403.1, read on the forward strand.
CAGCACCCGCTCCGGCGTCGCAGGGGGATCGAGCCGGGGGCAGACCTTGTGACCGGCGACGCTGGCCACCGCGTCCGAGAGCGCATGGAGCACTGAGATGGCCAGCATCAGCGGCGGCTCGCCGACCGCCTTGGAGCGATAGATCGTCTCCTCGCGGTTTTCGGCGTTCTTCAGGATCTCGACGTTGAACACCCGAGGCCGGTCGCCGCAGGCCGGGATCTTGTAGGTGCTGGGCGCATGGGTGCGCAGCCGCCCGCTATCGTCCCACCACAGTTCCTCGGTGGTCAGCCAGCCCATGCCTTGAACGAATCCCCCCTCGATCTGCCCCAGGTCGATCGCCGGATTCAAAGACTTGCCGACATCGTGAAGGATGTCGACCCTTTCGACCCGGTATTCCCCGGTCAGCGTATCGACTGCGACCTCGGCGCAGGCCGCGCCGTAGCCGTAGTAGTAGAATGGCCGGCCGCGCCCCTTGGCCCGGTCCCAGTGGATCTTGGGGGTCTTGTAGAAGCCCGTCGAGGACAGGGAGACCCGGGCCATGTAGGCCTGTTTGACCAGGTCGGCAAAGGCCATCTCGCTGTTGCCGACCCGGACGCGGCCGGGAAGGAAGACCACCTGCTCCCGCGGCACGCCCCAGTGATCCACCGCGAAGTCGATCAGGCGGCCCTTGATGCTTCGAGCCGCGGCCTGGGCCGCCATCCCGTTCAGGTCCGATCCCGCCGAGGCCGCCGTGGCCGAGGTGTTGGGCACCTTGCCGGTGGTCGTCGCCGAGATCCGCACCTGCTCGATGTCGACCTGGAACTCTTCGGCGACCACCTGGGCGACCTTGACGTAGAGCCCCTGCCCCATCTCGGTGCCGCCGTGGTTCAGGTGAATGCTACCGTCGTTGTAGAGGTGGACCAGCGCGCCGGCTTGGTTGTAGTGGGTCGCGGTGAAGGAGATCCCGAACTTGACCGGGGTCAGCGCCAGGCCACCTTTGATCACTCGCGATTCGGCGTTGGCCGCGCGCAGCGCCTCGCGGCGCCCCCAGTAGTCGGCCGAGGTCTCCAGCGCCTCGATGATCTCGAGAGCAACGTTGTCCTTCACCTCCTGATGGTAGGGCGTGACGTTCCGCTCGGTCTTGCCATAGAGGTTGCGCTTGCGGATCTCCAGCGGGTCCTTGCCCGTGGCGAAGGCGATTTCCTCGATCAATCGCTCGCCTCCGACCATGCCCTGAGGGCCGCCGAAGCCTCGGAAGGCGGTGTTGGACACCGTATTGGTCTTCAGGGGCTCCGAGGTCAGGCGCACCGCCGGGTAGAAATAGCAGTTGTCGGCGTGGAACAGCGCCCGGTCGGCGACCGGCCCCGAGAGGTCAGCCGACCAGCCGCAGCGCGCGGCATAGGTCATCTCGACCGCTTGAATTGCGCCCTCTTCGTCGAAGCCGACCTCGTAGTCGACCAGAAAGTCGTGGCGCTTGCCGGTGATGATCATGTCGTCGTCGCGGTCAGGCCTGAGCTTCGCGGCCCGACCGGTCGCCTTGGCGACCAGCGCGGCGACCGCGGCGAAGAGATTGCCCTGTGTCTCCTTGCCGCCGAAAGCGCCGCCCATGCGCCGGACCTCGACCGTGACCGCGCCGGAGGGCACCCCGAGGACCTTGGCTACCATGTGCTGGATCTCGCTGGGGTGCTGGGTCGAAGAGAAAACCGTCACCTCGTCGTCCTCGCCCGGCAGGGCCATGGCGATCTGACCCTCCAGGTAGAAGTGATCCTGACCGCCGATCGCCATGCGCCCGGCGATCCGCTGCGATGCCCCCTCCAGCGCTGCAGCCGCGTCGCCACGCGCCAGGGTGAGTGGATCGGTAACCAGGGTGCCATCGCCCTTAGCAGCCTCCACGGTCAGCACGGGGTCCAGCGATTCGGTCTCGATGACGGCAAGCCGGGCCGCCCGGCGTGCCTGATCACGGGTCTCCGCTGCCACGGCGAAGAGCGGCTGGCCGGCGAAGAGGATCCGGTCGGTCGCGAAGACCGGCTCGTCGTCGCGGTGGGTCGGGCTGATGTCGTTCATGCCGGGAATGTCGTCTGCGGCGAACACGGCGACCACGCCCTTGGCCGCGCGCACCGGCTCCAGATCCAGCGCAGTCAGGCGGGCGTGGGCCTCGCTCCCGACCCCCAGGCAGACGTGCAGCAGCCCGGCGGGTTCGCGCAGGTCGTCGATGTAGGCGGCCTCCCCGGAGACGTGCTTGTGGGCGCTGTCGTGGCGCCGCGCCTCGTGCACCGCGCCGCTGATCTGTTCGGGTGGCCGCGAGTCAGGCATGGGCCAGGCTCCGGTCCCCGACCAGACGGGTCTCGGTCGCCGGATCGCTGGTCTCGATGTAGAGGCGGCGCAACAGGTTCTTGGCCACCTGCAGGCGATAGCCGGCGCTGGCCCGCCAGTCCGTGATCGGCGCGAAGTCTTTTTCGAGTGCCGCCATCGCACATTCTACGGTGGCCTCGTTCCAGTCGGCGCCGGTTAGGCAGGCTTCGACCGCGGGCGCCCGCTTCGGCGTGGCCGCCATGCCGCCGTAGGCAATCCGCGCCTCGGTAACGCGGGCCCCGTCGAAGCGCAGCTGGAACGCCCCCAGCACGGCAGAGATGTCCTGATCGAAGCGTTTGGAAATCTTGTAGGCCCGAAAGGTGCTTCCCGTCGGCGGCAACGGCACCTCGACCGCCTCGACGAACTCGCCGGGCTGGCGGTCCTGCTTGCCGTAGTCGATGAAGAAATCCTCCAACGGCAGGCTGCGACGCTTGTCGCCTAGGCGCAGATGGAGGGTGGCGCCGGCGGCGATCAGCAGGGGCGGCGAATCCCCGATCGGCGAGCCGTTCGCGATGTTGCCGCCGATCGTGCCCAAGTTGCGGATCTGGACCGAGCCAAGGCGTCGGATCACTTCGCCCATGTCCGGATAGTGGCGGGACAGCGCCTCCGCTGCGTCGGCGTAGCTGGCCCCGGCACCGATCTCGATCGCCCGCTCGGTCTCCTCGACCCGTGCCAGTTCATCGATACGGCCCAGCCAAACCACCGTGCCAAGGCGCTGCAGCGCCTTGGTCACCCAGAGCCCGACGTCGGTCGAGCCGGCGATGATGGTCGCCTCGGGGTGGGCGGTCAGAAGCTCGGCCAGCGCGTCGAGCGTCGCCGGCGCGAAGAAGCGGCGTGGGCCCTGGCCGAAGGCCAAGGTCACATGGTCGCGCAGCTGGCTCAGCGCCTCCAGGGTCTCGGCCTCCCGCGCGGTGAAGTGGTCCTTCCGCGGATCGGTCCGATAGAGCTGCGTCGCCGCCCGGGCGATCGGTGCGTAGCCGGTGCAGCGGCAGAGGTTGCCTGCCAGGGCGTCGTCGATCTCGGAGTCCGACGGTGCTGCCTCGAAGTTGCGGCTCATGGCGAAGAGCGACATCACGAAGCCCGGGGTGCAGAAGCCGCACTGCGAGCCGTGGCAGTCGACCATGGCTTGCTGAACGGGGTGGAGAGCCGCGTCGGGCGCTGCGAGGTGCTCGACCGTCAGCAGCTGGCAGCCGTCCAGGGTGGGCAGGAACTGGATGCAGGCGTTGAGCGCTTCGTACTGCAGCCGGCCATCCCGGGGCCGCACGCGGACCACCGTACAGGCGCCGCAATCGCCCTCGTTGCAGCCCTCCTTGGTCCCGACCAGGCCTTCCTCCTGGCGGAGGTAGTCGAGCACGGTCATGGTCGG
>JASJAL010000404.1 GCA_030067055.1 Kiloniellales bacterium
GGCAAGCGCGCGGGGCCGACGCTCTACGGGCTCTTCGGGCGGCGCGCCGGCACGGTCGCGGGGTACAAGTACTCCAAAGCCCTGACCGGCAGCGACCTGGTCTGGACCGAGGAGACCGTCGACGCGCTCTTCGCCCAGGGACCGCACGTCTTCACGCCGGGCTCCAAGATGCCGTTGCAGCAGATGCCCAAGGCCGAGGACCGGGCGGAACTGATCGCCTACTTGAAACGCATCACCGCACCGGCCAAGTGATGAGGCGCGGGAATGCCGGTCGCCGTCACTGCGTGGCCGGCATAACCTGATCGAAAGTTCAGAAAAGGGGAAACGACAGAATGAAGGCTTTCATTGCCGGAACCGCGGCGGCGATCCTGATCTCCGTGATCGCGGGCGTGGTCATGAACGTCGCCGGCCCGACCTCGGCCACCAAGTTCTCGACCGACGCGGTCCGCCTGTCCGACTAGCCCGACACCTTGCCAGCCTCGGGCCGCCGACGCCGCGCTGCTTGGCCGGAGACCAGGCGGACTTTCCGCGGCGCTGCCTGCCAGATCGCAAGGCTGGAGACGAGGCAGAGCCCGGCGGCCAGCCAGAAGGCCAGGACGTAGTCGCCCTGGCCGTCGTAGAGCAGACCGCTGACCCAGGGGCCGGCCGCGGCGCCCAGGGTGCCGCCGGTGCTGATCACGCCGAAGACCGCGCCGAAGTTGCGGCCCTGGAACAGCTCCACCGAGATCGCCGCGTACAGCGGCGCGATGCCGTAGCCGAGCAGACCCTGGCAGGCGACCATGAGGTAGAGCAGGCCGTCCTGGGGATAGCTCCGCAGGGCCAGCAGCAGCAGGTAGCAGAGCCCGAAGCCGAGGCAGGCCAGGCTCCAGGCCCACTCCCGCCCGATCCGGTCCGAGAGATAGCCGAGGCCGACCTGGCCGCCGATCCCAAGCAGGCCGACCAGGCCGAGCGCGACGGCGGCCTGCTCGGCGGGGAATCCGACGTCCAGGAGGTAGCGGGTCTGGTGGACCTGGACCGCGTACCAACCCCAGAGCCCGCTGCCCAGGCCGAGCAGCAGCCACCAGAAGCGCGGCTGCCGGAGCGCCCGGGCCATGGTCCATTCGGTCTCGGCCCAGGCGGCGTCGACGACGTTCTCGTCGGCAATACCGCCGGACTGACCGTCCGGCTCGACCGCGGCATCGCCGTCCGGGCGCAGGCCGAGGTCGGCGGGGCGGTGGCGCTGCAGCAGCAGGTTCAGGGGCACGACCAAAACCAGCAGCAGCAGCGCCAGGGCCCAGCAGGCCTGGCGCCAGCCCTCGCCGTCGATGATCGCCTGCAGCCAGGGAAAAAGCAGCAGCGCCCCGATCCCGACGCCCGAGTAGGCGATCCCGACCGCCAGGCCGCGCCGGCGGGTGAACCAACCGGGCAGGAAGGCGCCGTGGCCGATGAAGGCGATCGCGATGCCGAAGCCCACCACCAGCAGACCCAGGGTCAGGTAGAAGTGCCAGGGCGCCGTGGCCAGGGTGGCGAGGATCAGGCCGGCGGCGACGATCACCGCCCCCAGGGGCATGACCACCCGCGGTCCCCAGCGGTCCATCGCGGTGCCGATGAAGGGCGCGAGGAGGGCCGAGGAGAAGAAGCCGACCGAGAAGGCGGCCGCCGTGGTCCCCCGGCTCCAGCCGAACTCGTCGAGGATCGGCGGAAACAGCAGGGAGAAGGAGGTCCGCACGCTGACGCTGACGCCCAGGGTGACGAAGGCGACGGCGACCACGACCCAGCCGTAGAAGAAGGGCAGGCGGGTCGCGAAGGATCCGACGGGACTGGCAGAGGCGGAAGGCGGTGCGGGCTCGGGCGCAGGCATCCTTTCCCTATCGCCCGGTAGGGGCGGCCGGACAAGCGACAATCGCTCACGCCCCTTCTTGAAGGCCGCTCAAGTCGCGATGTCGGAATGGCTGGGGGCGGCCTACTCCGTCGCGCCGGCGGCGCGGAGCAGGGCCATGGTCTCGTCGTCGCCGATCATCCGCGCGGCCTCCAGGGCGGTCCAGCCGTCTTTGGCGACGATGTCGACCCGGGCACCGCGGGCGAGCAGCAGGCGGACCAGGTCGAGCTGCCCCCGGTTGGCGGCCAGCATCAGCGCGCTGTTGCCCTTGGCGGCGTCGACGCCGTCGGGATCGGCGCCCTTGGCGAGCAGGGCCGCGACTGCGCCGCCGGCGCCGCCCTGGACCGCGCGCTGGAGCGGCGGCAGGCCGTCGCGCGACGGCCGGTTGGGATCCGCGCCGGCCTCGAGCAGGGCGATCACGGTGTCGACCTGGCGGCCGGCCGCCGCCTCGCCCAGGGCCGTATCGCCGCGCGCGGCCCGAGCTTCCAGGTCGGCGCCGGCCTCGATCAGCTCTGTCACCAGGTCCGTGTGGCCATCCTGCGCGGCGAGGATCAGGGCGGTGTAGCCCTCGGCCTGGGCGGCCGCAACGTCGGCGCCGGCTTCGAGCAGGAGCTGCAGCGCCGCCGTGTTGCCCCGGCCAGCGGCGGCCAGCAGGGCGGTCATGCCGTCCTCGGCCCGGGCGTCGACGGCCGCGCCCCGGGTCAGCAGCTCGGCCAGGACCGAGAGCCGGAGCGGGTCGAAGGCGGCGGTCATCAACGCCGTATTGCCGTCCTTGCTGTCGCGGACCTCGATGTCGGCCCCGGCCTCGAGCAGGGCGACGACGCCGCCCCGCTTGGCGCCGCGCACCGCCATCAAGAGCGGGGTGTTGCCGAAGCGCGCCTCGCGCGCCTCGAGCCCGGCCCCGGCAGAGACCAGAGCCTCGATGATCTCGACGTGGCCCTTGCTCGCGGCGTGGTGCAGCGGGGTCAGGCCGCTCTCGGTGGCGGCCGAGGGATCGGCCGACTTGTCCAGCAGGAATGCGAGGACCGCCCGGCTGTCGTTCCAGGCTGCCACGTGCAGCGGCGTGTTGCCCTCCGGCCCGCGAACCTGGAGGGCGGCGCCCCGCTCCAGGGCGAAGCCGGCGAGCTCCACGTCGTCCTCGGCCGCGGCCTGCAGCAGGGCTCGGTCGGGGACCGGGAGCTCCTGGGCTTGGAGGACCGATGCGACGGCGCAGAGGAAGAGGGCGACGAGGCAGGCCCGGAGCCAGCCCGGGCCCGGACCGCCATCGCCGGCCGGCGTCACTCGGCGGCGACCGCCGAGGACAGCGCTTCGACCTTGGCGGCACAGAACTTGAACTCGGGGATCTTGCCGATCGGGTCGAGCTGCGGGTTGGTCAGCAGGTTGGCCGCCGCCTCCGCGAAGCAGAAGGGGATGAAGACCATGCCCGCCGGCACGTTGCGGTCCTGCCGGACCTTGAGCTCGATGCTGCCGCGCCGGGTCTCGACCCGGACCATGGCGCCCGGCGCGCTGCCCAGGCGGCTGACCTCCTTGGGGTTGAGCACCGCCACGGCCTCGGGCTCGAGGTCGTCCAGCACGGTGGCGCGGCGGGTCATGGCGCCGGTGTGCCAGTGCTCCAGCATGCGCCCGGTGGTCAGCACCATGGGATAGGTCTCGTCCGGCAGCTCGTCCGGCGGCACCACGTCGGCCGGCACGATCTTGCCGCGGCCGCTGGCAGTCGGGAAGCCGTCGCCGAAGATGATGTTGTTGCCCGGCCGGTCCGGCGCGTCGCAGGGATAGGTAACGCAGTCCTCGCGCTGCAGCCGCTCCCAGGTGATGTTGTTGAGCGAGGGCATGACCTGGGCCATCTCGGCGAAGACGTCGGCGGGGCCTTCGTAGGACCAGTCCAGGCCGATGCGCCGGGCGAGCTCCTGGACGATCCACCAGTCCTGCCTCGCGTCGCCCGGCGGCGGCACCACCTGGCGAGCCATCTGGACCTGACGGTTGGTGTTGGTGAAGGTGCCGTCCTTCTCGGCGTGGGCGCTGGCCGGCAGGACCACGTCGGCGTGCCAGGCGGTCTCGGTCAGGAACAGCTCCTGCACCACCAGGTGCTCGAGCTTGGCGAGGGCGGCGCGGGCGTGGGCCTGGTCCGGGTCCGACATGGCCGGGTTTTCGCCCAGGATATACATGCCCTTGATCTCGTCGGCGAGGATCGCGTTGACGATCTCGACCACGGTGAGGCCGCGCTTGGGGTCCAACTCCTGGCCCCAGAACTCCTCCATGGCGCTGCGAATGCTGTCGTCCTCGACCGAGCGGTAGTCGGGAAAGACCATCGGGATCAGGCCGGCGTCCGAGGCGCCCTGCACGTTGTTCTGACCACGCAGGGGATGCAGGCCGCTGCCCGGCCGGCCGACCTGGCCGGTGGTCAGCGCCAGGCTGATCAGGCAGCGCGCGTTGTCGGTGCCGTGGACGTGCTGCGAGATGCCCATGCCCCAGAAGATGATGGACGCGCGCGCCGTGGCATAGGTCCGGGCGACCTCGCGGATGGTCGCGGCCGGAATGCCGCAAATCTCTTCCATCTCCTCGGGCGGGAAGGCCTTGATGCGCGCCTTCAGCTCCTCGAAGCCCTCGGTGTGGGCCTGGACGTACTGCAGATCGTAGAGCTCCTCCTCGACGATGGTGTGAAGCATGGCGTTGAGCAGGGCGACGTCGCTGCCCGGCTTGAACTGCAGCATGTGGGTGGCGTAGCGGGCCAGGCCGTGGCCCTGCGGGTCCATGACGATCAGCTTGGCGCCGGCCTTGGCGGCCTGCTTCAGGTAGGTCGCGGCGACCGGATGGTTCTGCGCCGGCCGGGCGCCGATGACGATGATTACCTCGGCGTCGGCGGCGTCGGTGAAGGCGCAGGTGACCGCGCCGGAGCCGATGCCCTCCATCAGCGCGGCGACCGAGGAGGCGTGGCAGAGCCGGGTGCAGTGGTCGACGTTGTTGGTGCCGAAACCGGTGCGGACCAGCTTTTGGAAGATGTAGGCCTCCTCGTTGGAGCCCTTGGCCGAGCCGAAGCCGGCCAGGCCGGAGGGCCCGTCACGATCGCGGATCTTCTTCAGGCCGGCCGCCGCGGCGTCCAGCGCCTCTTCCCAGGTCGCCTCGCGGAAGTGGGTCCAGGGATTGGCCGGATCGATCTCGATCATGGCCTCCTTGGGTGCGTCCTCTCGGCGAATCAGGGGTTTTGTCAGGCGGTGCGGGTGCTGGATGTAGTCGAAGCCGAAGCGGCCCTTGACGCAGAGCCGGTTCTCGTTGGCCGGGCCCTCGCGGCCGTCGACGTAGAGCACCTGGTTGTCCTTGACGTGCACCGTCGTCTGGCAGCCGACGCCGCAGTAGGGGCAGAGGGTGCCGACGTCGCGGTCCTCGAACCCGGTGCGCACGCCGTCTTCGTCCAGTAGGTTGGCCTCCATCAGGGCGCCGGTCGGGCAGGCCTGGACGCACTCGCCGCAGGCGACGCAGGTGCTGTCGCCCATGGGCTGGTCGAAGTCGAAGACCACCTTGGCGCCGTGACCCCGGTAGGCCATGCCGATCACGTCGTTGACCTGGACCTCGCGGCAGGCGCGGACGCAGAGGTTGCAGTGGATGCAGGCGTCCAGGTTGACCGCGATGGCGCTGTGGCTGCTGTCTGACGCAATCGAGGTTCGTTCCGGAAAGCGGCTGGTCGCGACACCCAGGCGGTCGGCCCAGTCCCAGAATCGCGACTGCGGGTCGTGGGCTGCGGCGCGCTCCGGCTGGTCGGCCATCAGCAGCTCGAAGACCATCTCGCGGGACTTCCTGGCGCGCTCCGAGGCGGTCTTGACGACCATGCCTTCGCTGGGCTTGCGGATGCAGGAGGCGGCCAGGACCCGTTCGCCCTCGATCTCGACCATGCAGGCGCGGCAGTTGCCGTCGGCGCGATAGCCGGGCTCGGGCAGGTAGCAGAGGTGCGGGATCTCGACACCCTCGCGCTCGGCGACCTGCCAGATGGTCTCGTCGGGCGCCGCGGTGACGTCCTTGCCGTTGAGGGAAAAGGTGATCGCATCGCTCATTTGAGCGCCTCCGGGAAGTACTTGAGCACACAGAGCAGGGGATTGGGCGCGGCCTGGCCGAGACCGCAGATCGAAGCGTCCATCATGGTCTGCGACAGCTCCTCCAGCAGCGGTCCGTCCCAGTCCTCCTGGCTCATCATCTGCACCGCCTTCTCCGTGCCGTTGCGGCAGGGCGTACACTGGCCGCAGGACTCGTCCTCGAAGAAGCGCATGAGGTTCAGGGCTACCTTCTTGATATCGTCCTTGTCGGACAGCACGACAACCGCCGCAGAGCCGATAAAGCAGCCGTAGTCCTGCAGGGTGCCGAAGTCGATCGGCAGGTCGTCCAGGTGCGCCGGCAGGATTCCGCCCGAGGCGCCGCCCGGCAGGTAGCCGGCGAAGCTGTGGCCGTCGGCCATACCGCCGCAATACTCCTCGATCAGCTCGCGGATGGTCACGCCGGCGGGGGCGATCTTGACCCCCGGCTCCTTGACCCGGCCGGAGACCGAGAAGGAATGGAAACCCTTGCGGTCGCGGCGGCCCTGGTCGGCGTACCAGGCCGGCCCCTTCTCGAGGATGTCGCGGAGCCAGAACACGGTCTCGACGTTGTGGGTCAGGGTCGGCAAACCGAAGAGGCCCACCTCGGAGGGGTAGGGCGGCTTGTGCCTGGGCAGTCCGCGCTTGCCTTCGATCGACTCGATCATCGCGGACTCTTCGCCGCAGATGTAGGCGCCGGCGCCCCGGCGCAGCTCGATCCTGCAGCCGCCGGTCAGGCCCTCGGCCTCGACCCGGGCGATCTCTCTAAGGAGGATCTCCCGCACCGCCGGATATTCGTCGCGCAGGTAGATGTAGCAGGTCTCGACTTCGGCGGCCCAGGCGGCGATCAGCATGCCTTCGAGGAAACGGTGCGGATCGGTCTCCAGGTAGAAGCGGTCCTTGAAGGTGCCGGGTTCGCCTTCGTCGGCGTTGATCGCGAAGAGCCGGGGCTTGGGCTGCTGACGCAGGATCTTCCACTTGAGACCTGCCGGAAAGCCGGCGCCGCCCTTGCCCTTGAGTTGCGAGTCCTCGAGCTTGGCGACCAGGTCGTCGGCCTCGTGCTCGCCGCCATAGCAGGCCCGCAGGGTCCGGTAGCCGCCCCCGGCGAGGTAGGCCTCGTAGTCCGTGTAGTCGGGGATCACCGGGTGGTGGTCGCCGCCCTCGGCGGCCTCGGCCAGATTGTCCAGGGTGGCGTGGTCGATGTGGCGGTGCCCGACCTCGGCCACCGGGGCGCAGTCGCAGCGGCCCATGCAGGG
>JASJAL010000405.1 GCA_030067055.1 Kiloniellales bacterium
AAGCGGTCGAAACCAGTTCGAACTTCCGCTTTCGGAGCCTTTCCGGACCACTTCGAGGGCAGGTCCGGACGGGCGATTCTAGCCAGAAGTGGACTTCGACGTCGGAAGTATTTCGCAACCTACCCGGTGATGAGATCTGCGAGAACCGAGCGCATCGAAGTGTGCCGTGACTCAGTTGTCGATAGGTTGGGCAGCAACAAGCGAGCCTCGCGCTATGACACCGCTTATTCCGGCAGACCCGCTGCTCGCAGGCCATTCAGTGTCATTTCCAATGAGGCGGGATACCTAAAAGGAAGCAGACGCCGGAGTTCCGAAATCGTCATGTCCGGCGCAAGCGATCGATATTTCGCCAGCGCGGCCTGCGCCTCCGGTAGGCGTTTGAGCTGAACATAGGCCGGGATCAGAGCCCAATAGGTTGAGTCCCAATCGGGATAAATTGAGGCCGAGCGCTCGGCCAGCGCCAAAGCCTCTTTGGGGCGGCCACGTAAGAGCTCGGCCCATGCGGCAACCATCAAATACATGTAGTAGCTTGGATCCAGTGGCCCGAGCATCATCGCCCGCTGCAGAAGGGGCAAAGCTTCCTCGGGCTCGCCGCCGTACACAAGCGCAGTGCCCGCGATGAAATTAACAAATCCCGATCCCGGATTTCGCTCTACGGCGCGCTGTACGGCATCCAGTCCGGCCGTATAGTCGCGCCCCACCATCACGAGTACGAAACCGGCCAGAACCACGGCCGTGGCATCGTCACCACCGGCCGTAATGGCCCTGCGGGCGAAGGCAATGGCCGTTTGCTCGTCGTTTTCGCCAACGCGTGGCCAGTTTCTCGTCAGGCCCTGCTCGATGCACCAGGCCGCATGGGCCAGCGCCGGCGCAAAGTTTGGCTCGAGATCAGTCGCCTTGGTAAGCAAGTCAAGCGCCGAACGATTCTCTTCCGGACGGAATGCGTAGACCTGGGGCAAGGCCCGAAGATAGAGGTCGTAGGCATCGAGATTCTCGACCGGTTTGCGTCGCGCCCGTTCAATCTCCGCTTTGCGAATGGTCGGCTCTATGGCGCCAACGACGTTCTCGGTAATCTTGTCCTGGAACTCGAACACGTCCTCAACTGTGCCATCGAAGCGGTCCGCCCACAAATGTCCTCCCGTTGCCGCCTCGATCAGCTGCCCGGAAATGCGTAACCGGCTTCCTGCCTTGCGAACGCCCCCTTCGAGCACGTAACGCACACCGAGCTCATCGGCGACTTGTCGCACGTCAACCGCCCGGCCTTTGTAGGTGAAGCTCGAGTTCCGCGCGATCACGAACAGCTGATTGAAGCGAGACAACGCAGTGACGATGTCATCGACCATACCATCGACGAAATACTCCTGCTCCGGATCACCTGACATGTTGGTGAAGGGGAGGACGGCGATCGAGGGCTTGTCGGAAATCGCAGGCCGCGCCTTCGGCTGATCCGGTGCGACCGCCCTCTCCTGCGCCTCTGGCGTGGCTCCGACCTGCAGCGCGTAAACCCGCAGGGGCTCAGCGATGTTTTTCAGCTCGGTTTCGCCTAGGTCGCTGACGGTCACGTCGAGACGCGAACGCACTTGCCGATAGGCATCCTCGGACAGGCATATGGCGCCAGATGGGGCAATACTTTCGAGGCGCGCCGCAATATTCACGCCATCGCCCATCAAGTCGCCGTCACTCTCCTCGACCACATCACCAAGGTGAATGCCGATGCGGAATTCGATTCTGCGCTCGGCGGGCAGGCCCGCGTTGCGCTCAACCATTGCATCTTGGATTTCGATGGCGCAACGCACGGCCTCCACGACACTTCGAAACTCTACCAGTGCGCCATCGCCAGTCCGCTTCACCACGCGTCCCTCATGCACAGCGATGGTCGGATCGAGGAGATCACTGCGCAGCGCGCGGAGTCGCGCCAAGGTGCGGTCTTCGTCGGCACCAGCGAGTCGGCTAAACCCAACCACATCTGCCGCCAAGATCGCGGCCAGTTTTCTGTGTTCCGTCATAGCGATGGCCTCTAGAACCAATACTACAGAAGCCCTAACAGAAGAGACCGTTCTCCTGCAACGAAGCTGGCGCTCGAACCCGAGATCGCCCCATGTACAGGCCTGCCCTAGGGTAACTTTGGGTCAGAGCTAGCCATTCAGCCTCAGCTGCTGGAACGTCTGCTCTTGGGACCAATGCGGTCCCGGATGGCTCCAGTGACCGGAGTCGGCACGCGCTCGCCTAGAGCGGCCAGACCCAGAGGATCATGGGAGTCGCGGTTGCGATGACGATGATTTCCAGCGGCAGGCCCATTCGCGCGTAGTCACCGAAGCGGTAGCCGCCCGGACCCATGACCAGCGTGTTCGACTGGTGCCCGATCGGCGTGAGGTAGGGAGAGGCGGCGCCGACTGCGACGGCCATCAGGAAAGGCTCGATCGACAGATTGAGCCCTTGCGCGACCGCCGCGCCGATCGGGGCCATCAGCACCGCCGTCGGCGTGTTGTGAATGATGTCGGAGAGCAGCATCGAGACCATCATCAGGAGCGCGAGCATCAGCCAGGTCGGAATGTCGTCGGCAAGAGACAGGATTCCCCCGGCGATCAAGGCGGTACCGCCGGTCGCCTGCAGCGCCTCGCCGATGGGTATCAGGGCGCCGAGCAGCAAGATGATCGGCCATTCGATGGACTCGTAGACGTCGCGCAGCGTCAAGGTGCCCAGGAGGATGAGCGCGGCGACGGCGGTGACGAACGCGATCTGCACCGGCACCACGCCGATGGCGGCGGCGAGGATAGCCAGGGCGAAAACGCCGATCGGCAGGAAAACCGGGCGCCGGGGCGGAACCCGCAGGCCGCGGTCGGCCAGCGGCAGGCAGCCCAGGGCGCTCAGCGCCTGGGTCATGGTGTTGCGCTCGCCCTGGAGCAGCAGGACGTCTCCGGTGCGAAATGGGGTGTTTCCCAGCAGCGTTTTGGGCGGCTCGCCCTGACGGGCGATGGCCAGAAGATTGATGCCGAAGCGGTCGTGCATGCGCAGGCCGCGCATCGACTGACCCTCGATCGGCGAGTTCGGCATCAGCACGGCTTCCACCAGTCTGATGTCGTCGGAGCGAAGCTCCTTGGTCTGGACGTCGCGTTGCCCGGTCCGCTTCAGCTTGGCGCCGGCGAACAGGGGCTCCAGCGCGGCCGGGTCGCCCTCGAGGATCAGGATGTCCTCGCCGGTAACGCGCTCGACGCCATGGGGCGCCAGCAGGCGCAGGTCGCCCCGGATGATCGACATCACGGTCATTTCGTTTTCGCAGAGGCGCTCCAGCTCGCGAATCTGCTTGCCGACGAGCGGCGACTCCCGCGGCACCCTGGCCTCCGTGATGTAGGCCTCGAGCTGAAAGAGATGCCTCTGATCCGCTTCGCCGCGCCTGTGATGCGGAATCAAGCGCCAGCCGATCGTCGTGATGTAGACGATGCCGACGGTGGCTACGGCCAGGCCGACCGGCGCGAAGTCGAACATCTGGAAGGGCGTGCCGGTGTATTGCTCGCGAAAGGTCGCAATGACGATGTTGGGCGGCGTGCCGATCAGGGTGATCAGGCCGCCGAGCAGCGAGGCGAAGGACAGCGGCATCAGCAACTGCGACGGGGAACGCCCGGCCAGATGGGCGTTGCGGATGGCCACCGGCAGCATCAAGGCCAGGGCGCCGACGTTGTTCATGAAGGCGGAAAGAACGGCCGTGAGGCCGCTGGTCGCCGCCACCTGATGGAAAGTGGTACGGCGTATCGGCGCAAGCTTCCGCGCCAGGTGGTTGATCACCCCCGAGACCTGCAGTGCCCGGCTGACCACCAGCACGGCCGCGACCGTGATCACGGCCGGATGGCCGAAACCCGAGAAGGCGGCCATCGGGGGCACGACGCCGAGATACACCACCGCCAGCAAGGCGACGATCGCAACGACGTCATAGCGCCAGCGGCCCCAGACGAAGAGCCCCATCGCCGCAGCCAGGACGAAAAAGACGACTCCTTGATCGAAGCTCATGGAAGCCCTGCCACCATCCGATCCCAAGGTAGCAAAGAGGGAAAGCCGCGCCTATCGGCCAGTTTGCCCGGCACTCTCGGTGGAGCCGGCACGGATTGTCCGCAGGGACAAGGCGGCCTTGCTTGGGCCGAACCTCCGGCCCGTTACCTGAACAGGTAGATCGGACTCGACCAGACGAAGTGTCCGTCCTCGTGGGTGACCCGCACGTAGAGCGCGTTGTCCCGGTCGTCCGCGAGCTTGATCCGTCTCTCGATCGTCGCTGAGTAATGGGGATTCTCATCGGGCATTCGAAAGATGCGGATGCGCCGATCGATGCCGCCGTTGGCGAAGATCATTTCGTCGCGGCCGATGTCGGCAATGGCGATCTCTTCCTTGACCAGCGCCGTATCGATTTTCAGCGTTCCGCTTCGCGAGTCCTCGAGTACGGCGTCGAAGCCGCCAAAACCGCCGGTGGTCAGGGCCGTCCATTCGAGGCGGCCGGGCGCGGTTTGCTCGAACCGCTTGTCCAGGTTGTAGCGGTTGATGGGACGGAGCTCGGCGAATGCGTTGCCGGTCACTTCTGCGTAGCCGTCCCAGATCGTCTCGCGCCCACGCCCGCGGTATTCGGAGCCCTCCCACAAGATGCGGATGCGCCGGCCCAGGTCCGATTCCTCGTAGGGACGGTAGATTTCCACCGTTTCCAGTCCGTTGCGAATATCGATGCGTTCGATCGGCGATGGACCGTGGATATCGATCCTGAAGGTCACCTCTTTGTCTTCGGACCGCAGAATGTCGCCCATCATCGCCTCCTGCACGGGGCTCGACGCGCCTTGGCCCAGGTTGGGGTCCTCGGCGAAAAGCTGGGCCGGTCTCTCGAAGACGACCCGGGTGTCGAGAATGACGCGACTGCCCGTGGTGCCGTAGTGGTGGCGCCGCTTCAGGCCGTCCATGATTCCGGCCCGGGTGAAGGCCGGTGACAGCACGCAGGTGAGCCCGCCATAGGCGCCGAACTTGGTGGCCCCGGGGTGCGATGCGCCCGGGCGGCCCTTGTGGCCGTCCGAGTTGGAGACGATGCCGACGCGATAGCCCTGCTCGAAAGCGTCGTTTACCAGCCACTCGAAGGTACCCCAGGCGGAGTGGACCTCGACCGCCCGCTCGATCCGCTCGTCGTGGGCCACCTTGATATCGGCGTAGCGCCCGCCGATGTGGGCGAAGACGGTGCAGTCCTCGTCCTTCAAGGCCTCGAAGAGGTCCCTGGCCGAGGTGGCGTCCGACTCGATGTCGCTCAGATCGTCGACCAGCGCGTGGGAGGAGCGGTGGATCGGGCGGCCTTCCTCCATGTGCAGGACGTTCCGGTCGCCGCCAAGGCCGGTGTTTCCGGACCACTCCCAGCCGGGAAAGACGATGAAACGCTCGTCCTCGGTGAACTCGGCCGAGAGCTCGTTCAGCAACTTCCAGAAGGCGCTGGTGATCTGGAAGTCGTTACCCTGGTGCACACAGATATCGAGAAAAGCCTTGTCGCGGGCGAACTCGTAGAAATCCCGGGCGGAGTTGGTGCCTATCGTTTCCTCGGACTGGCCGTGGAGATCCCCCCAATAGGGCAGGAGATCCGCCTCGGCGACGAAGCGGCAGGGATTGGATCGGGCGACCACCGCAGCGTCGTCGTCCAGGAACTCGACCACCAGGTCGCCCTCCTCCGCGACCCTGAGGTCCCCGACGCTTTGCGAGAACTGCCCCTTCTTGAAGTGCACCGAGGCCGGCAGCCCGGCGACGGCCATGTTGCTTCGCAGCTGGAAGGTGCCATCGCAGAGGTCCGTGGGATTGCCCCAGCGGTCCTCGCCCTTCACGCGCAGCTGGAAGGCCTCGTCCGTTCGCCGCAGCGTCGGAAGGACGGCCTTGTAGGCGGCGGGCGGCCCGGGAACGATGGCGATGGTGGGCTGTTGCGGCAGCTCCACGTAGTTGTAGGTGGCGATCGCGTCGACGAGGACGCGGAACTCGAAGGTCGCCTCGCAGAATGTCTGGAGACGAATGCCGGGCGAACCCTGGCGGCGGTCGCCGAAGCGCACGACGATCTGGTCGCCTTCCCGCAGAAAGCCCCGCACCACCTTTATGTACAGCGTCTTGTCCCAGGGCCGGATGTTGCGCTTCATGTCGTATTCGACATGCAGCACGGCGCCGTTGGTCGCTTCCACGGTCACGTAGTTCGGGGCCTCGGGATCGGTGAATTGCGGCCGTCCCATGTCGGAGGCGAAACGGTGAACGATCTTGATGGATCCCGTGTCGTCGATGCCGAAGTAGCCGGCCGTGTAGGTGAGCGTGAATTCCTGGTAGGAACCGGCCTCGAAGCTCCCCGTCGGCGAAACGCTGGCCGTTCCCATCTTTTCCGGTAGATACGTGGAATGGGGCATATCTTCTGAGCCTCCCGGGTCTCGATGTGTCGCTCGGTTTCGCTTCCCCTGTCGGCGGCGACGGTTAGGAGTTTGATGGGTATCGGCGCCCCGATCCACAAAGATGACGTTCTCTCCGACCTCGACTATGTGGCGGGATCAATCGGGATTGCGGCCGACGGCAGGAGTTCCGCTGCCGGCAGGTCTGCCGACGTGGTCATCGCCTTGTTGACGATCTTCATGCGCTTGCCTTCAAATCGCTATAGTCCTCCGGACAATCGAGACAGGGCTTCGCCCGAGACCCCTCATCATGGAGTGCCAACGATGACCCTTTCGCTGCGCCGGTCGGCCCTTGTCTCTGCGGCCTGTCTCGTGGGGCTTCTCTGCCTGGCATCGGGCAGCGTCCTCGCGACGGCCGACGGGCCGGACTTCTACCGGGTCGTCGATGTCGGGGCGAAGAGCGCGCTCAACATCCGGGCGAAGCCCGGGACCGACGGGGCCGTGGTCGGGAGGATCCCCGCCGATGCCGACGGGATCGCCAACTTCGGCTGCTCAGGCGGGCTGACTCTGGCCGAGTACGAGGCCGCGAGCGCCGCCGAGCGCGCCGCGGCGCGCAAGACCCGGTGGTGCAAGGTCGGCTACGACCGGACCGTCGGCTGGGCCGCCGGCTGGTTTCTGGCCGAAGGCGGAAGCGAAGACGGGTTTCGCGGCGGCGCCGCGCTCGGCGGTCTCGCCGGTTCGGAATGGCTGCTTCGGGACTTCGCGGGCCAGGCGGCGCAGGCCGAGGCCTGGATGG
>JASJAL010000406.1 GCA_030067055.1 Kiloniellales bacterium
CGTGTGCTCTCGTCGTCGCGTGAGCTCGGATGTGATCACGCGGCGCGCCCGATTGTGGCCGTGATCGAGGACCTCGGCAGTTCGCAATACGCTATCGAAACTTCAGACCGTTGCCGAGCCTACGTCAACTGGATAACGGCTTTCGGTTACGCTCCACCGACACCGATTGCGACTGTAGATTGCCGGAATCGAAGGTCCCGGCGCCTAGCCGTCACTACAAGGACGCAATTGTGTGTGAGCTTGGCGCGGTCTGACGCACACGCCAAGACTCCGTCCCGCTATTCTCGCCTCCCTGGGTTCAACGATCGAGTGACGCAGCCATGACGGATACTCCGCCTGCAGGGTCTGAGCGAGACCTCCCCGCCCAGGCCTCCGTCGTGGTGATCGGCGGCGGCGTCATGGGCTGCTCGACGCTCTATCATCTGGCCAAGCTGGGACTTAGCGACGCCATCCTGCTCGAGCGCAACCGGCTGACCTCGGGCACGACCTGGCATTCGGCGGCGCAGGTCCGCGCCTTGCGCTCGACCCGCAACCTCACCGAGTTGATCCGCTATTCGATCGACCTCTATCGCCGGCTCGAAGCGGAGACCGGACAGGCGACCGGCTGGATCAACGAGGGCTCGATCTCCATAGCGACCACCCCCGACCGGCTCACGCACGTTCGCCGCCAGGAAGCGCTGTCCCGCCTCTACGGCCTGCGCGCCAAGGTCATCGGCGCGGGCGAGGCCAAGGAACGCTGGCCGCTGATGAACACGGAGGACGTGATCGGCGCCGTCTGGTCGCCCGACGACGGCCGGGTCAGTCCCTCGGACCTCTGCGCGGCGCTGGTCAAGGGTGCCAGGGCGGCCGGCGCCCGGATCTTCGAGAACACGCCGGTCACCGGAATTGTCACCCGGGGCGGGCGGGTCGTCGCGGTCGAGACCGCCGGCGGCAGCATCAACTGCGATGCCGTCGCCCTCTGCGCCGGGCTGTGGAGCCGCAAGGTCGCCGCCCTGGCCGGGGCCGAGGTGCCGCTCTGGCCCTGCGAGCACTTCTATCTCCTGACCAAGCCGGTCGAGGGGATCGCGGGCAACCTACCGACGCTTTCGGACCACGACAGCCACCTCTACATCCGCGACGATTCCGGCGGCCTGCTGGTCGGCTGCTTCGAGCCCCTGGGCAAGGCCATCGACCCGGAGAGCCTGGGCGAGGACTTCGCCTTCCAGCTGCTGCCCGAGGACTGGGACCACTTCGAGCCGATGATGATCAAGGCGCTGCACCGCTTGCCGGCCTTGGAGACGGCGGAAGTGCGGATGCTGCTCAATGGCCCTGAGAGCTTCACCCCGGACGGCAGCTTTCTCCTGGGCGAAACGGCGGAGACCGCCGGCCTCTTCCTCGGTTGTGGCATGAACTCGGTGGGTGTGGCCACGGGCGGCGGCGCCGGCATGGCCCTGGCTCAGGCCATCGCGAAGGGGCGTCTGCCCTTCGATCTGCAGGAAGCCGATCCCACGCGCTTTCCGGCCTGCTTCAATTCGGCGGAGGTCCTGGCCGCCCGCGTGCCGGAGGTCCTCGGCAAGCACTACGAGATCGCCTATCCCCACCGACAGTGGTCGAGCGCCCGCGGCCTGCGCAAGACGCCGCTGCACGCACGCTGGTGCGAGGAAAAGGCCCACTTCGGCCAGGTCGCCGGCTTCGAGCGGCCGCTCTTCTTCGGATCGCAGCGGGCGCCGGAGCCAAGCTTCGGTCGGCAGGATTGCTTCGAGCAGGTCGGCGCGGAGGTGGAACAGGCCCACCGGCGTGCGGCGATCTTCGATCTGTCCACCTTCGGCAAGATCGCCGTGCGCGGTCCGGACGCCGAAGCCTTCCTCGACCGCGTCTGTAGCAACCGGATGGACCGGGAGCCGGGCCGCCTCGCCTACACCCTGATGCTCAACCCGCGCGGCGGGATCGAAAGCGACCTGACCGTCCAGCGCATCTCCGAGGAGCATTACCGGCTCTTCGTCGGCACCGCTGCGTTGAAGCGGGATCTCGCTTGGCTCAAGCGCCTCCTGGGAGCGGACGAGCGGGTCGAGATCGCCGATGAAAGCAGCAAGTTCGCGG
This sequence comes from Kiloniellales bacterium, assembly GCA_030067055.1. The sequence continues at coordinate 2,080 of JASJAL010000406.1, forward strand.
TCCTCGGCCTCATGGGTCCCAATGCCTCCGGGATCGCCGAGGGGCTCGGCGCCGGCGCGCTCAACGCTCTGGGCTATTTCCGGCACGCGGTGGCGGAGGTCGCCGGCGTCGCCGTCCGCGCCGCGCGACTCTCCTACGTCGGAGAGGCTGGCTGGGAGCTCACCTGCGAGGCGGCGGAGGCGGACAAACTCTACTTGGCCCTGCGGGACGCGGGCGCGAAGCCGGCCGGCACCCTCGCCCAGACCGCCATGCGGATCGAGAAGCGCTTCTTCGCCTTCGGTCACGACATCGATAGTGACCTCTCGCCGATCGATGCCGGCCTCGGCTTCGCCCTGGCCCTGGAGAAGGACTTCCTCGGTAGGGACGCGGTGGCGTCCCGGCGGCAGAAACCCTCCGGCCGGCGGCTGGTCAGCATCCTGCTCGACGATCCGGCGGCCGTCCCGCTGGGCAACGAGCCCGTCCTCCTCGACGGCGAGATCGTCGGCAAGACGACCTCGGCGGCCTTCGGTTACCGGGTCCGCCGTCCGGTCGCCCTCGCGCTGATCGAGACCGAGCCCGGCCGAAATCTCGAAGGGGCTCAGGTCCAGATCGACATCGCCGGCGAGGACTGGGCCGGTGCCGTCACGACACGGGCGGCCTTTGATCCGAAGGGAGAGCGGATGAAGCCGTCGGGCCTCTAGCCGCATTCTCTTGCCTCTTGCGACATAATTTGAAGGGAGCTATTTGCCAGCCAGAGGTTCCCCGCAAGGAGCCTCTCCGCGCCACGATTGATGCTTCGTACTGCCGCCGATATCTGCACGGAAAGGATAGCCACTTGGGAAGCCTTCGCTCGAATATCGCTCGCTGGTCGGAACCACTGCGTCGGCTCTGGCGTAAGCTGACGGGCGACTGGGCGCCCTACGTGGAGGCACCGCTCTCCGAAGCTGAAGTCCTGAAGGTGATGCAACAGGCCTCGATGCCGTCCTTCGGGTTTTACCTCATGCTGAGTCTGGCCACGGCGATTGCAAGCTTCGGAATGCTGGCGAATAGCGCTCCGGCAATCATTGGTGCCATGATCATCGCGCCCTTGATGGCGCCCATCATGAGTCTTGCCTTCGGGATCGTGAATTTTGACCGCAGATTGATATCGCGCTCGTTCTTGAGTGTCGCGACCGGGGTGCTTCTCGTGGTGGCCTTTGCCTACGCCACGACCCACGTATTCGGACTGCGGATCGCGGGATCGGAAATTCTCAGCCGCACCTCACCCTCCCTGCTCGATCTGTGCATTGCCGTGGCCGCCGGCGCCGCTGCTGCCTTCTCCTATACACGTCACAGCATCACGTCATCGATTGCAGGCGTGGCAATTGCCGTTGCCCTGGTGCCACCGCTGACGGTGAGCGGAATTGGCCTTGCACTCGGTCGCGGCGCCAGCGCAGATGCCGGATTGTCCATGACCGAACTTGGGCTTTATTCGGGGGGCAGCGATATCGCCCAGGGGGCCTTCGTTCTTTTCCTCACCAACCTACTCGGCATCGTCGCCATCGGAATCGCAGTCTTTGCGCTCCAACGGTACGGCCAATGGAAAATGGCCATAGTCGGCCTCGCCCTGACCTTGATCTTCTCGACGCTTCTTTTTCGGCCGCTCGAGCGAGCCCTTCATGAACTCTACGTGAAGAGCACAGCGCTTCGCTTGATCGCGAGCACTCAATTCGTTTCGCCTACGAGCTTTTCGGCACAAGCCAAGATCGAGACGTTAAACGTGACCTACCGTTCGGGAGAACTTTACGTCTCCATAGACGCCATCGCGCCGCGGGAAGCGACCGAGAACCTACAGGCTCGGGTAGACGGTTTTCAGAAAGTCCTTACGGCGATCCTGGAAGAGCCCGTCCACGTCGAGATCGACGTTGTCCCGGTGGATCTGCTTCGCCTCACATCAAGCCCCGATCGGGGCTCCCCGTCCGGACCTTCGGAAGGAATGGATGCCGAAGCAGGGGGACCGAATCCAACCGATTGATACTTCCATGCCTGCCTCTATCGAGAGGCAGACCTTTCAACTCCAAGCGCCGGCACAGAACGCAGCACTGGGGTGATCGTCAGCCGACGAGGTCGCAACGGCATCAAGTTTCTGGGCCCCTGCGGCCCATCAACAACGTCTGGTATGCGACGACAACCTCTCGTTGCTCGGCTTCGGCTCGTGCACCTGAATTGCATCTTGAGATGATCCCCTGCTATTTCTGGCCTGTACCGCGAGGCAAAGTGTTTTGCGGTTCGGGATGTATCGGGCAACTCTTCGAGGATGAGACACGGGAGGAAGAGGCATGGCAGACCTTGTGGTGATCGAGTACGACGATGTGCACAAGGCCGAGGAGGTGAGGCTCAAGCTGCTGAAGTTGCAGCGGGAATATCTCGTCGACCTGGAAGATGCGGTGGTCGCCTACAAGGACGAGAATGGCAAGGTCAAGCTGAACCAGATCCACAACCTCACGGCCTCCGGCGCGGTCTCCGGCGGTTTCTGGGGAACCTTGATCGGCATCATCTTCCTCAATCCCTTGCTGGGACTGGCCGCCGGTGCCACGGCGGGCGCCGTATCCGGCGCGCTGACCGATGTCGGGATCAGCGACAAGTTCATGAAGGACGTTGCGGATGGTTTCCAGAACGGCAGCTCCGCCTTGTTCGTTCTGGTTCGAAAGGTCACACCGGACAAGGTCCTCGCCGAGCTGGAGGGCATGGGCGGCAAGGTCCTGCAGACATCGCTGTCTCACGAAAAGGAGGAGAAGCTGCAGGCCGCCCTCAGCGCTGCAGCGCCTGGCGACGCGGCCTAGCAAAGAAGTGGGACTTTGGTGCGGCTGCCCGATGGGTGGCCGCAAGGGTGTTCAGGGAGAGAACGATGCATTTGAGCAAGATATTGCTGGCCAGCGTTCTGGCTATGCTCTGGGTCTGTGCTCCGGTCCAAAGCGGCCAGGCGGCGGAGGACCAGAAGAAAGCCTCGGAGTTCGCCTTCGACGTCGCGGACCGCAACGGCGACGGCGTCATCAGCGAGGCGGAGCTCGCCTACGACACGGCCGCGGGCTTTGCCGGCCTGGATAGAGACGGCGACGAGCAACTGGTGCCCGGCGAGCTGCAGGCGCACGACGCGGCGGCCTTTGGCCGGGTCGATACTGACAACAACGGCGGCCTGTCGTGGAGCGAGGTGATCAAGGTCAAGCTGAAGGTCCTCGAGGATGCCGATACCAATGGCGACGGCGTGCTCAGCAAGGAAGAGGTGCTGAACTACGACGCGCTGCGGCATCGGAGGGCCGGCTCATGAAACGGGCGATCGCTTACCGGCGGCCGGCGTCGATGGGGCTCTGCTTGACGGCAGCCACCCTGCTGCTCTTGGCAGGTTGCGAAAACGGCACCGGCGGGGTCGGGGTCGGGACCGGCGCCGGCGCCCTCGGCGGTGCGGCGCTCGCCAACGTGCTCGGCGGCGGCACGGCGGCCATGCTCGGCGGTGCGGCGCTGGGCGGCCTTGCGGGCAACATGGCGCTCGACCGTCCGGCCGAGCAGCGGCGGGCGGCCGAACGCGAGGCGTCGCGCGATCGGGAAATGCAGCGCAGGCTCGAGTTCGAGCGGGAGAGCAAGCTGCAGGCGGAACAGGTGCGACGCGAGATCGAGCAGCAACGCCTGTTCGAACAGTGGAAGCGCGAACGCGGATACTGAGGTCTTCGGCAAGCCGGGTTGTCCCATGTCCACAACTTCGCGCACTGGGACTCCCAAGGGCGGACGCTACTTCCTTCGCATCCTGCTCGAGATCAGGCGGTTCCAGTTTGATACTTTGGCCACGATCTGACTGGAACCGGGCTTCCTCTTAACACTTGATCTCCAGAGTGAAGCAAAGAAGAGATGGCGTAAGGGGCCGCCATGCAATGGTGGCGACCCCCCGTGGCGAACGTGTTTTGCTGGGCGACCGCTTCGATGCGCCGGGTTTTGAGCTCGACCCTCAGCTTCTGCGGTTTGTCTTCCCAAGGAGCTTGGGCTTCGCCGATCCCGCCGCTGCAACTGGCATTCCGGACACCGGTAGATTCCGGCTCTTGCAACGCGGCCATGACGTTGGTCGCGTGCTGTGCTGTGTTGCTGCAACGACCAATGGCGTCGCTCAATACGCCTCGGCCGGTACCGGACGTCCGCGTGCGCAATCGTCTCCTCGAAGGCACCGAACTCGCCGAAAGCAATCTCGCTGAGCACCGGAAAGCCTCCTGGAGAATTCGCCGGAACTACGTAGACAATCCAGGAATGAGCTTATCCAATGGATACACGACAAGAGAGCGACTCTAAGCGGTATTCCTCGCCGCGTCTGGATTCTTGTAGCAAGGGACTCCTCTCTGGCTTCACGACAGATCCAAGCAACTTGCAGACGTTAAGGCTCTACGGAGCATGGTCGCGGAGCATGAGGTGGGTTGCGACGCGCAGTGGGCGAGTCCTCACTGTTTGACGATGGGCTACAGATGAACGATCGAGGGGGGAGAGACCAATGAGATGCAACAAACATCATCGACGAGAGGGGGGAAACCCAATGAGACGATTTGCAGTCCTGTGTCTGGCCCTGACGATTGGCGGAAGCGCAGCGGCGATGGCCGCCGATCCGCCTAACACCTTGGGACAGAATATCCGGAAGGGCACCAACGCGGCGCAGCACGCGACCAACGTCTCGGCCGCCTTGCAAGAGGCAGGCTTTACCGATGTCCGGAATGCCAGCTGCAGCGGCGAAATCTGCAATGCCCAGGCGACCTGGGAAGGCAATGCCATGGATCTCCGGGTCGAACTGAGAACCGGGCGTATCGCAAAGACCGGCGGAAGTGGACCGGAGGTCCCCGGCGGTCCGCCGAACGCATTGGTGCAAAACATCGCGAAGGGCGCCAATGCGAAGCGGAACGCAGACGACGTCACGGCAGCGCTGCAGCAGGTGGGCTTCACCCAAGTCCAGAACGCCACCTGCAGCGGCGAGATCTGCGAGGCCCAAGCTCTCTGGGAAGACAAACCGCAGAAGCTGAGGGTCGAGCTCAGGACCCGGCGCATCGAAGCGGTCGCCCAGTAAGACAAGCTCGCCAAAGGGGGTCG
>JASJAL010000407.1 GCA_030067055.1 Kiloniellales bacterium
GGCCCTCGCCGGCCGCGACCGGGGCGATGCCGGCGAGCGCCGCCAGCAGGAACAAGCTCAGAAGAAGTCTAGTCACCAGGGCTCTCCCGCTCAGCGAAGCTGCGAGCTGTTGGCCATCATCTCGTCGCTGGCCTGGATCACCTTGGAGTTCATCTCGTAGGCCCGCTGGGCCGCGATCAGGTTGGTGATCTCGTTGACCACGTTGACGTTGGAGTTCTCCAAGGCGCCCTGCTTCAAGAGGCCGAAGCCGTTCGCGCCCGGGACGCCGATCGTGGCCGTGCCGGAGGCGGCGGTCTCGAGGAAGAGGCTGTCGCCCAGCGCCTCGAGCCCGGCTTCATTGGCGAAATTCGCCAGCTCGATCTGCCCGACCTGCTGTTCCGTGGTGCTGCCGCTGACCTGGACCGAGACCACGCCGTTGGCATTGATCGTAACCGAGACCGCGCCCTCGGGTATGGTGGCGCCGGGTTGCACGATGAAGCCGTCGGCGGTCACCAGTTCGCCGTCGGGACTGAGCTGGAAGGAACCGGCCCGGGTGTAGCCAGTGTCGCCGGAGGGCAGCTCGACCGTGAAGTAGCCGCGGCCGTTGATTGCCAGGTCAAAGGGATTCTCGGTAACCGTCAGGCTGCCCTGCTCGACGATCCGGTAGACCGCCGCCGGCTGGACCCCGAGGCCGAGCTGGATTCCGGAGGGCACCACAGTCCCGGCATCGGAGGACTCCGAGCCGACCCGGCGCAGGTCCTGGTACAGCAGGTCCTGGAACTCGGCCCTTTGGCGCTTGTAGCCGGTGGTCGTCATGTTGGCGATGTTGTTGGAAATGACCTCCACGTTCAGCTGCTGGGCCAGCATGCCGGTCGCGGCGATATCGAGGGATCTCATGGTTCGGGTACCTCCTTGTCGCTCGGGCGGCCTCGGCGGGGCGAGGCGTCCCGTGCTAGCTGCCTTGAATCAGGGACTGGATCGCGCGGCGCTGGCGCTCGTGCTCCTGGTCGGCGAAACGCTTGGCGGCCTGGTAGCTGCGCAGCGTCTCGATCATCTTGGTCATCTCGCCAACGCCCCGGACGTTCGACGCCTCGAGCACGCCCTGGGTCACCTGGGCGTCGACCGCGGGGGTCGCGTTGGCCTCGCCGGCGGCATACGCGTTGCCCTTGACCCGCTCCAGGAGCTGCTCGTTATCGAAGGTCACGATGTCGAGTCGGCCGAGCGCGCCCTGTTCGGTGGAGACCTCGCCGTCGCTGGCAATCTCGATGTTCTCGGCGTCGTCCGGAATGACGACGGGACCGCCGCCGGCCAGGACCGGGTCGCCGGACACCGTCGTCAGCTGGCCTTGGGCATCGAGCTTGAAGTGGCCGTCCCGGGTGTAGCGCGGGCCCTCGGGGGTATCGATGACGAAGTAGCCGGGCCCGTCGATCGCGACGTCGAGCGCGGCGCCGGTGGTCGTTATCGGGCCGATGGAGAGGTCGCGCAGCTGCGCCGGATCTCTGACGAAGCTGACCTTCTCGCGCTCGCTCCCGCTGCCGGCCAGGAACTCCCGGAACAGCATCTGCTCGCCCCGGAAGGCGGTGGTGTTCATGTTCGCCAGGTTGTTGGCGATCATCTCCATCTGGCGGCTGAGAGTCAGCTGGCGCGAGAGGGCGACATAGCCTGGATTGTCCATCTCTGATCCCGTTCTGCAGTGTTCCGTTCTCGGAGCGCGGCTTCGGTTGCCGTCGCCGACCTTCGGGTGGAGGTCGGTGCATCCGCCGTGCCAGATCGAAGAATTGAGGAAAGTCAGAGAGATAGGTCAGGATGCCCCGGTCAGAACCGGGGTCGTGCCGGGCCGAGGGGCAGGCCTTGCCTAGCACTTATTGCCGATGCTCAGACGCAACCTCTTGTTAAGGCGCCTAAACTATTCTTCCAAAGGAATTAGTCATAATTGCATTAGCTGGGGTTAGGACATATGGCCGAAGGCGCAGCGACGGCGGGCCAAGCCGAGATTGCAATCGAGGCGAAGAAGGGCGGAATGTCGGGCAAGAAGCTCGTGCTCTTCGTCGTTCTTCCTCTGCTTCTCGTATCCGGCGGCGGTGCCGCCGCCTTCTTCCTCGGTGCCCTGGACGGCTTGCTCGGCAAGCAAACGGTGCCGGAAATCGCGGCCGTCGATCCTGCCGCGGCCCCGGCGGCCGGCGAGGGCGTCTTCTTCGATCTGCAGGAGATGCTGGTCAACCTCAACACCGGTGGCCGCAAGACCCATTACCTGAAGATCTCGGTCAGTCTCGAGGTCGGCTCCGAGGACGATGTCCTTCAGCTGCAGCGGGTCATGCCGCGCATTGTCGACAGCTTCCAGGTCTACCTGCGCGAGCTGCGGATCGAGGACCTGCACGGTTCGGCGGGCCTCCAGCGGCTGCGCGAGGAATTGCTGCTGCGCGTCAACTCCGCGGCCCAGCCGACCGTGGTCCGCGACGTCTTGTTCCGGGAAATGCTGGTGCAATAGGCGATGGCTGACGACGACGACATCCAGGCGGAGGCCGGGTCCGGCGAAAAGGACGCCCTGACGGCCGAATGGGATGCCATGTCCGAGGGCGAAGGTGCGGGCGAGGCTTCCGGCTCGACCAGGGTTCTGGATCAGAGCGAGATCGACAGCCTGCTCGGCCTGGACGACGACGCGGCCGCGGACGGCGACCGTTCCGGCGTCTTCGCCATCATCAACTCGGCCATGGTGTCCTACGAGCGCCTGCCGATGCTCGAGGTGGTCTTCGACCGGCTGGTCCGGATGATGTCGACCTCGCTGCGCAACTTCACCTCGGACAACGTCGAGGTCAGCCTCGACAGCATCACCTCTATCCGCTTCGGCGATTATCTGAACTCGATTCCCTTGCCGGCCATGCTGACCCTGTTCAAGGCCGAGGAATGGGACAATTACGGCCTGCTGACCGTCGACAGCGCCCTGATCTACTCCATCGTCGACGTGCTGCTGGGCGGCCGGCGCGGCACCGCCGCCATGCGCATCGAGGGCCGCCCCTACACCACGATCGAACGCAACCTGGTCGAGCGCATGGTCACGGTCGTGCTCAACGACCTGTCCGCGGCTTTCGATCCCTTGTCGCCGGTGACCTTCCGCTTCGAGCGCCTCGAGATCAATCCGCGCTTCGCCGCCATCGCCCGACCTGCCAACGCGGCGATCGTCGCCAAGCTTCGGGTCGACATGGAGGACCGCGGCGGCCGCATCGAGCTGCTGCTTCCCTACGCCACCCTGGAGCCGGTGCGCGAGCTCCTGCTGCAGATGTTCATGGGCGAGAAGTTCGGCCGCGATTCGATCTGGGAAGGCCATCTCACCTCCGAGCTCTGGCAGACCGAGGTCGAGATCGAGGCGGTGCTGGACGAGTTCGAGCTCAGGCTCGGCGACGTCATGAACTGGGAAGTCGGCAGCCAGCTGGAGCTCAACTGCGCGCCGAGTTCGAAGGTCGGGCTGCGCAGCGGCGAGGTCATGATGGCGGTCGGCAACATGGGCCGCAAAGGCGGCAACATCGCGGTTCAGATTACGGACAAGCTGGTGCGGGAGGGCGACATCGTTTGACCCCGGCTCTCGTCCTCGACGTCGTCGTCATTCTGCTGCTCTTGGCGACCATCGGCTATGCCGCAGTCCTGAACCGCCGGCTGACGCGCCTGCGCTCGGCCAAGGACGACATGGAGGCGCTGCTGCGGGAATTCGGCGAAGCTGGCGCCAAGGCGCAGCAGGCTCTGGCCGCGCTCCACGGCGAGGGCCAGGCGACCGCGGAGCGGCTGGATGGCCTGCTCGAACAGGCCAAGTCCTTGAGCGACGACCTGGTGTTCCTGATCGATCGCGGCGACCGGCTGGCCGACGGGCTGGCGGCGTCCGAGACGGGCGCCGCGGACCGCAAGCCGGCGAAAAAGCGGCCGACCCGGCCGGCGCCGGTGGTCGTTGCCGGGACGGAGCAGGATCGTGAGGAAAAAGCCAGCGGGTCAGCCGCGGCGCTCTTCAAGTCCCTGCAAGGCATGCGTTAGTAGCTTCGGGAGGACGGCAGCATGAAGCTCAGGCTCTTACCTCTGCTCATCGTCGCCGCGGTGGTGATGCTGGGCGTGCGGGTCGGCGACCTCTGGCAGGGCCTCGCCCAGGCCGCGACCGCCGAGGCCCAGGAACCGGCGAAGTCGCCGGAGGCTGGATCCGAGGCCGCGGAGCCCGTGGCCATGGCGGCTGCCGACGGCGGTGTCGAGCCGGCCCCGGGCGGCGGCTTGCCGGTCGACCCCTTCTCGCTGACCGACAGCGAGATCGAGGTCCTGCAGAAGCTTTCGGCGCGCCGGGAAGCGCTCGACCGACGCACCTTGGAGCTGGAACAGCGGGAGGTTCTGCTGAGCGCGGCCGAGGCCAGGATCGAAGAGCGGATCCAGGAGCTCAAGACGCTGCAGGCGAACATCGAAGGGATGATCGAGCAGCGCGACGAAAAGCAGGAAGCCCAGCTCCGCAGCCTGGTCAAGATTTACGAGAGCATGAAGCCCAAGGAGGCGGCGCGAATCTTCGAGGAGCTCGACATGGCGGTCCTGCTCGAGGTCATCGACCGCATGAAGGAACGCAAGTCGGCGCCGATCCTGGCCAAGATGAATCCGGACAAGGCCAAGGAGATCACGGTCGAGCTCGCCGACCGGCACAAGCTGCCTCTGCAGCGCAACTGAGCGAGCCGGCAAGGCCGGCCCGATTCGCGATTTTCCCAGGATTCACGCGGTATTAACCGCGTTTCGCTAGCTTGGAATCGGACCTTTGGCCATACCCCAAAGGACTAGATCCGAAGAGCGACCCGGGGGATCCCTATGTCGAGCATCGACAAGAACATGCCCATCCTGATCGTGGATGACTACAAGACCATGCTGCGGATCATCCGGAACCTGCTGAAGCAGCTCGGCTTCAACAACGTCGACGAAGCCACCGACGGCAGCGCGGCGCTCCAGAAGATGCGGGACCGGTCCTACGGCCTGGTGATCTCGGACTGGAACATGGAGCCGATGAGCGGCCTGCAGCTGCTCCAGGAAGTGCGCGCCGACGCCCAGCTTCAGACCGTGCCCTTCATCATGGTGACCGCCGAGAGCAAGAGCGAGAACGTGGTCGCGGCCAAGCAGGCCGGCGTGACCAACTACATCGTCAAGCCGTTCAACGCCGCCACCCTGAAGACCAAGCTGACCACAGCCATCGGCGAATTCTAGAGGACGTCCTGCGATGACCGCCGCATCGCAGAGAGCGGACCTGGACGCACGCCTGGCCGCCCTGTCACGGTCCCAGGCCAGCCTCGACCCCAAGGACCTGGTCGAGGTCATCGAATCGATTATGGCCACGATGGAGGGCGACGTCACCTCGGTGAACGTGCGCTTCTACGCCGAGATCGAAGCCTTGGCCCGCTATATCCACGAGACCAAGACCGAGATCGCCTCGCTGCGGCCGGAGGAGATCACCGACACCCACTTGCCGACCGCGACCGACGAGCTCGAGGCGGTGGTCGGCGCGACCGAACAGGCGACGGAGTCGATCTTCGAGGCGGTCGAGAGGATCGAGGAGCTGACCGAGGCCATGGACACGGAGGTCTCCACCAAGGTGGTCGAGTCGGTCACCAAGGTCTATGAGGCCTGCAGCTTCCAGGACATCACTGGGCAGCGCATCACCAAGGTGGTCAACGCCCTGAAGCACATCGAAGCCAAAGTTGAAGCGCTTCTGGAGGCCTTCGGCAGTGAGCTGAAGCGGGATAGGGGGCAGGCGCCGGGCGCGGCCGCCGGGCTGGCCGATCAGCGGCCGGACGGCGACCTGATGAACGGCCCTCAGCTGCCCGAGGACGCCAAGAGTCAGGACGACATCGACGCGCTTCTGGCCAGCTTCGACTGAGCGCGCCATGAGCCGGGCCGAAACGCCGCATCAGGGGCTGCAAAAAGACCCCAACATCGTCGCCCTGCTCAGCCTGCAGCTGCTGCTCTTGGCCTTTTTCATCTTGCTGAACGCCCTGTCGAAGTTCGAGGACGAGAAGACCCGCCGGGTCCTCGAAAGCGTCAACGACACCTTCAACGGCCAGGTGCAGGCAGTGCGCAATGCCTCCACCTATAACGGCGCGATCGGCAGCCTGAACGACGGGCGAAGCCTGGTGGCCGAGCTGAAGCGGCTCTTCACCTCGGCGCTGCCGGCGACCCGGGTCGAGCAGACATCCCGCGCCAACCTTTTCCGCCTCGAGCTGCCGGCAGCAAAGCTCTTCGAGGCCGACAGCGCCGAATTGCGCGGCGGCCGGTCGGGTCTGCTGAAGCGGATCAGTGACGTCCTCAAGCAGCGCCAGGCGCTCGGGCAGAGCTTCCGCCTGCGCTGGCTGCACGGCGTCGACTCGACGCGCGAGCGGCGCCTGGCGGCGCCCGGCCCGGGGCTGTTGGAGATCCGCCGCCTCGGCCACGTAGCGGAAGAGTTGTTGGCGCGTGGCGTCGAGCCGGACCGCCTGGCCATCGGCGTCGAGCCGATCGGCGGCGGCCGCTTGGTGCTGGAGATCCGCCTGGCCGCCGGCGCCGGAGAGCCCGCGCCATGAGCGACGACCGCAGAGACGACGACGACCTCCCGGAGGAGCCGGAGGCCCTGGTCACGACATCGCTTTTCGGGGCCGCCGCTGCGGCCCGTCCGGCGGACAACAGCCAGGCCTGGATGGTGACCTTCGCCGATCTCGTGGCCCTGCTGCTGACCTTCTTCGTCCTGCTCTTCGCCATGTCTCGGGTCGAAACCCGCGATTGGCAGAATCTGGCCGATGCCCTGTCCCAGAGCCTGAACCAGATCAGCGAGAGCCGGATCGCGGTGCCCGACGTCGACCTCGATCTGAAGCGGGTCCAGCCCGTCCCGGGCGCCAACCTGGACTACCTGGGTTCGGTGCTGCGCGACCAGATGGCGGGACACGAGGTCCTGTCCCAGGCCGTGCTGCGGCGCCAGGACGAACTGCTGATCATCTCTCTGCCGGGCGACTTGCTGTTCGCGCCGGGCGCGGTAGAGCCGGCCGCAGGGGCCAACGACGCGCTCTTCGGAATCTGCGGCATCTTGCGCAACCTGGAGAACCGGATCGAGATCGCCGGGCACGCCGATCCGACACCACCGGGCGCGCGCTGGCCCTCGAACTGGAATCTTTCCCTCGGGCGCGCGCTTTCCGTGGCCGCGCGCCTGCAGGACAACTGCTATCGCAAGGACATGGTCGCCCTGGGCTTCGGCGACGCCAGATTCGCCGACCTGCCCCAGGACCTGCCGACGGCACAGCGCCGCG
>JASJAL010000408.1 GCA_030067055.1 Kiloniellales bacterium
TCGGCTCGAGGGGCGCCGTCGAGGCGTCGGGGCGCAAGGATGCTTGGGCCGCCGGACCTTGGGGCGGCTCCGGGGCGTCGCCGTCCCGCTCCGCGATGACGTCGGCCGGTTCATCGTGCCGGTCCTTTGCGGTCGCCTCGAGGTCGCCGACCGCCGCCTGGCGCAGAAGCGCGAGGGTTTCCTGGTAGCCGCGCTCCTTGGCGAGGACCATCGGCACCTCGCCGGCGGCGTTGCGCTCCTCCAGGTCGGCGCCGGCCAGCAGCAGGGCGCGGACGATCTCGGTCCGGCCGCGCCGGGTGGCTTCGATCAGCGGCGTGCTGCCGTCGGCCCGGGCGGGGCTGGGATCGGCGCCGCCGGCCAGCAGCACCTCGACCAGGCGCTGGGCGCCGCGGTCGCAGGCCAGCAGCAGCGGGGTCTCGTCCTCGGCCGTGCGCAGGTCGGGATCCGCGCCCGCGCCCAGCAGCAGCTCGGCGATCTCGACCCGCAGGTTGGCGGCCGCCAGGGTCAGGGCGGTCATCCCCTCCGGTGCCGCGGCGTTGGGGTCGGCACCGGCCAGCAGCAGGCGGCCGGCGATCTTGCTGTCGCCCTTGACGATGGCCTCGACCAGCGCGGTGTCGCCCTCGGTGAAGCTCCAGGAGGCCATGGTCTCGGCGGCGAGGCGGTCGGACTCCGCAACGGCGGCGGAGCGCGCGAAGCCGCGCGCCGGGCTGGCGTCGCCCTCGCCGGGGCGCTGCAGCTCGCCGCGGAACAGGCATTCGGGCTCGATCAGGACCTTCTCGTAGACGGTGATCCGGCCGCCGATGACCACGGCGTCCTTGGTCGCGGTGAAGACGCTGGTCTCGACGTTGCCGCAGAAGTTGCCCTGGATGACCACCCAGTCGGCTCGGATCGTCCCCTTCACGGTGCCGCCGGGCGGCACGATCAGGGCATGGCAGGTGAGATCGCCCTCCAGGACGCCTTCGATCTGCAGCTCGCCGTCCTCGCTCTGCGAGAAGGGGCCGCTGATCATCACGTCACGGAAGGAGATGACCGTGCGCTTCCTGCGCTGCGGCGGGTCGTGACCCAAGGGGCGTCTCCTGCTCTGCCCGGGCGCCGGGCGGAAAGGCCACAGCTTGCCGCCATGCTTAGTGATGCGAGGTTAAGAAGTTGTTCCGCTTCCGGGTCCGGTGGGGGCCGATATTCGCCCTGTGCCTTGCCTGGCAGAACCCGCTGGCCTAGACTCCCGCGCCTCGGGCGGGTGTAGCTCAGTGGTAGAGCAGAAGCTTCCCAAGCTTCGTGTCGGGAGTTCGATTCTCCTCACCCGCTCCAATCGCTCCGCAGATTTGGCCTGGAACGTGCCACGGGGAGCCGGCGGTCAGCCGGTTTTCGAGATCTTTTCCTTTTTCGAGAGGCCCGTGATCTTCGCGGGATCGTGGTCGGCGACGAAGGCCTCGAAGTCCTCGACGTCGAGCGGCGGGCTGAAGAGGTAGCCCTGCGCCTCGTTGCAGCCTTGGTCGACCAGGAACTCGAACTGCGCCTTGGTTTCCACCCCTTCGGCGATGACCTTGATGTTGAGGCTGTGGCCGATCTGAATCACCGCCGAGTTGATCGCCGCGTCGTCCCAGTCCGTGGTGATGTCGCGGACGAAGGACTGGTCGATCTTCAGCCGGTCGACAGGGAACTGCTTGAGCCGGTTCAGCGAGGAGTAGCCGGTCCCGAAGTCGTCGATCGCCAGCTTGATGCCGAGGGCCTTGAGCTCGTTCAAGGTGCGCTTGGCCTCGCTGCCCTCGCTCATGGCGACGCCCTCGGTGATCTCCAGCTCCAGCCACTGCGACTCGAGCCCGGCCTCGGTCAGGATGGCGGCGATGCGATCGGCCAGGTTGTTCTGCTTGAAGTGCAAAGGCGAGATGTTGACCGAGATGCAGGTCTGCACCGCGCCACTCTGCTGCCAAGCGCAGTTCTGCCGGCAGACGGTGGCCAGCACCCACTCGCTGATCGGGATGATCAGGCGGGTCGACTCTGCGATGGGAATGAACTCGACTGGCGAGATGTCGCCGCGCTCCGGATGGCGCCAGCGCAGTAAGGCCTCGGCGCCGACTAGGGCGCCGCTATTGCAGTCGAACTGGGGCTGGTAGACCAGCCGCAGCTCCCCGCGGTCCAAGGCCCGGCGCAGATCCGACTCCAGCGAGCGGCGCGCCTGCACCTCCTCCTGCATCTGGTCGTCGTAGAGCTGATAGGTGCCGCGGCCTTCCTCCTTGGCCCGGTAGAGCGCCATGTCGGCATTGCGCAGCAGCTGGTCCGACTGGCCCCGGTCGTGAGGGTAGATGGTGATCCCGACGCTGGTGCCGGTGTGGATCTCCTGGCCGTCCAGCTCGAAGGTCCGGGCAATGGAGTCGACGATGCGTTCGGCGATCGAGGTGATGGCGACCGGCTCCTGGGCGTTGGTGACGATCACCGCGAACTCGTCGCCGCCCAGGCGGGCGACCGTGTCGGTGCTCCGCAGGCAGTCGTTGATCCTGCCCGAGACCTGACGCAGCAGCTCGTCGCCGGCCGGGTGGCCCAGGGTGTCGTTGACCTTCTTGAAGTGGTCGAGGTCCAGGAGCATGACGCCGACCAGGCGGTTGGTGCGATCCGACTGCTCGATCGCGTCGCTCAGCTTGCTGTGGAACTGCGTCCGGTTCGGCAGGCCGGTGAGGGCGTCTTCCATGGCGAGGCGCTCGATGGTGGCCTCGCTCTCCTTGCGCTCGGAAATGTCGGTCAGGATGCTGACGATCCGGCCGCTCTTGGTCCGGCGCTTGCTGACGCGGACCCAGCGGCCGTCGCAGAGCTGCTGCTCGAAGGCGCTGACCGAACTGCGATGGCGCTGCAGGCGCTTCTTGACGCAATCCTCCAGGGCGTCCTCCTGGTCGCGCGGCCAGACGCCGCGCTCCAGCCCCGTCCTGGCGAAGGATTCGAAAGACACGCCCGGCCGCAGGATATCGGAGAGGCTGGGATAGATGTTGCTGTAGCGGGCGTTGTACATCACCAGGCGATCGTCGCGGCCCCAGAGCGCGAAGCCTTCGGAGATGCTCTCCACCGCATCGGCGAGCTGGGTCCTGGCCTCGTGCAGCTCCTCGGCCATTTCAATCGCGTTGCCGGCCTCTTCTTCGAGGCGGCGTTGCAGATCGTCGAGCTCGAGCACCCGCATCTCGAGCGCGGCCTTGGACTCTGTCATGTCGTTCAGAAGCGCGGCGTCCGACTTCAGACGGCCGAAGGCGAACCAGAGGGCGGAGCCCAGAAGTCCGATCGCGAAGACCATCGCGCCATCGATCACGGCCCCGGCCAGGTCGCGTTCCGGGCCGTGCCAGGGGGCGAGGAAGTCGAAGAACAGCAGCGCCCCGGCGATTGCAGCGCCAATCAACGCGGAAAGGCCAAGCTCCCGTCGCATGCTGCGGTTCGAGGAATGCGTGCTGCGCGGCATCGGCTTCGATCGGTCAATTCGTGGAAGACCGGAAGCCTTTCGACGCAGCCCTGGCAAGGGTTCGGCGCCAGCCGTCGATTCCCGGTCGCTTTGCGCCATATTACTGAAAAATGTGAAGGAATTGGTAAGTCTGCCGGCCCGAAACGCGATCTCTTGGCGCCAAATGGTATATGCTTACTCGGCCACGACTACGGGCCGGCCGACCGGGCGACCCAGAGGCCGGCAGGGGCCGATCCGCCACGCCGATGTTCCGCGCGGTAGCTTCCACGTGGCGTGCACCGGCCGGCTTCGCCCCATGCGAAGGCCGTTCCGGGCGCCACGGCTACTGCTTGCCGGTGTTGATCTGCTCGCCGAAGTCTTCGGCCGCGTCCAGGGCAGCGTCCTTGCCGTCGTCGGCAAGCTCTTCGGCCTTGACGATGGCCTTGGTCGCCGTTTCCTTGACCTTCTCGACCACCACCTCGGCCTGCTCGGCGGCCTTTTCGGTCATCTCCTTGGCCTTCTCGGTGATTTCTTCGACGTCGCCGGAGGTCAGGCCGGCTTTCTCGATCAGGTCGTCGGCGACGCGACCGGCCTTTTCGAGCGGACCGGCGTCGGCATCGCTCGGCTCGACGATGGTTGCCTTCTGGACGTTGACGGCGGCCGGCTTGGTGGCCTGGGTCGCCAGTTCGTCCTCGGCCGACAGATTCAGGACGGTGACTCCGGCTGCGGCGGCCCCGACTAGGACGATGCAGCCGACAATTAGGGTCCGGGACATGGTTACCTACCTCTCCGCGTGTGCTGTGTTTGCTCAGACTCTCCCCTGCGCGACAGGATAGGGCGCGCGACTTAACGCCTTGTTAAAAAACAAAGTTAATTGGAGATCGGCCCGCGCCGAGAGGCCTCAGACGGGCGTGCCCGGGGCGTTGAAGGCGGTCAGGGTGTCCTCGAACACCTTCGGGGAGAGGTCCTTGACGATGAAGACCAACTGGGACCGCCGGTCCTGGTCGGGCCAGGCTTCCAGCTCGACCGGGGGGTGAAAGACGTGCTGGACTCCGTGGATCACCACCGGGCGGTCCTGGCCGGCGACGTTCAGCAGGCCCTTGATGCGCAGGATGTCGCGGCCGTAGAGGCTGACCAGCATGTCGATCCAGGAGCAGAAGCGGTCCCAGTCCAGGGGCTGGTCGTAGGTCAGGCAGAAGGCCTTGATGCTCTCGTCGTGGCGGTTGACGTCGTGATCCCGGCCATCGTGGTCGTGATGGTGGTGGTCATCCGCCCGCGGTCCGGTCGCGTAGGCCTCTGCCTGCAGCCAGCGCCGCACGTCGGCGCTCTTGCTCTGCGGATCGTAGAGTCCGGCGTTGAAGATGGCCGCCGGTTCGACCGCACCCTGCACGATCCGCTGCCGGCCGGCGGCCGGGTTGAGCGCTGCCAGGCGCGCCTCCAGGCTTTCCAGCGCGTCGGCCCCGGCCAGATCGGTCTTGGTGATCAGCAGGCGGTCGGCGACCGCCGCCTGGCGCCGGCACTCCTCGTGGCGATCGAGGCTCGACGGGCCGGCCACGGCATCGACCGTGGTGATCACGGAGTCCAGTCGGAAGCGCTCGACCACCAGGGGATCGGACATCAGGGTGTGCAGGATGGGCGCCGGATCGGCCAAGCCGGTGGTCTCGATCACCAGGCGCTCGAAGGGCGGCACCTCGCGCCGGACCCGGCGCTTGTAGAGGTCCCGGATCGTCATCACCAGATCGCCCCGGATCGTGCAGCAGAGGCAGCCGCTGTTCATCAGCACCAGGTCTTCCTTGGCGCTTTCCACCAGGACGTGGTCGAGGCCGATCTCGCCGAACTCGTTGACGATGATGGCGGTCTCGCCCATCTCCGGATGCTGTAGCAGATGGCGCAGCAGCGTCGTCTTGCCGCTGCCCAGGAAGCCGGTGATCACCGCGACCGAGAGCGGCCCCTCCGGGATCGCGAGGTCGTCGGGTTGGCGGTCGTCCTGGGACATAGGGGCGGCTTCTAGAGACCCCGCGCCGGGCGCAGGTGGAAGAGGGTTAGCTGGGCCAACGTGAGAAAGACCAGCGCGCCGGCCTGATGCAGCGCGCCCAGCGAGACCGGGACCACCGCCAGCAGGGTCCAGATTCCCAGTCCCACCTGGACCAGGGCGAAGGCGGCGAGGATCATCAAGAGACCACGCACCTTGGGCGCCAGATGCAAATGGCGGCCCCAGAACCACAGGGCAATCGCCAGCAGCGCCGTGATCACCGCCAGGACCCGGTGATTGAACTGCACCGCCGCCAGGTTCTCGGTCAGGTTCAGGATCCAGGGCGAAAGCTCGCCGTAGCTGGCCGGCACCAGCCGGCCGTCCATCAGTGGAAAGGTGTTGTAGATCATGCCGGCGTTGAGCCCGGCGACGAAGCCGCCGGACAGCATGGTCAGCAGGACCAGCGCGATCAGCGACATGACCCCGCGCCGCAGGATGATCGCCCGGCGGTCCGGGCTGGGCTCGCGGCGCGGATGGCGCAGGCCGAGCGCGACCCGGACCAGGTAGATGTAGATCACGACCGCCATGCCGAGGTGCAGCACGAGGCGGTACTGGCTGACGTCGGTCCGCTCCGAAAAGCCGCTGGCGACCATGAACCAGCCCAGCCCACCCTGAAGCCCGCCCAGGGCGAGCAGGGCCAGGAGGTGCGGCAAGAGCCCCTTGGCCAGCTTCCGGCGCAGCAGGAACCAGAGGAACGGCAGGGCGAAGACGACGCCGATCAGCCGGCCCCAGAGCCGGTGGATGTACTCCCACCAGAAGATCTCCTTGAACTCGGACAGGGTCATGTCCGGGTTGTCCTGCTGGAACTCGGGGATCTGCTGATAGAGCGCGAAGAGCCGCTGCCACTCCGCCGCGTCGAGGGGCGGCAGGACGCCGGTGAAGGGCGCCCATTCCATGATCGAGAGGCCGGATTCGGTCAGCCGCGTGATCGCGCCGATCACCGCCATGGCGAAGACCATGGCGGCGCAGAGGAACAGCCAGCGCCCGACCCAGCGGTCGCTGTGCATCTGTTCCACGTCGATGGCCGAGATACTGTGAGCCGTCATGGCACCGGGACGCTTGCTGGCGAAGATCGGCACGGCCCAGCGGCCGCGCGCCCTAGCCTCATACCTAGGGCCCGGCACCTCTGAGGCCAAGACCTTCTTGACTCTGCGGCTGATTCCCCGGTCCGGGCCCTTTCACCCGGGAAATCTAGTGAAGGCTGAAGCTGTGGTCCTTGTGGGACAGCTCGCCCGGCGTGATCAGGGCGGCACTGGCGACCTGGACCGAATACAGCTTGCCGTCCAGATTTTCCTCCCAGAAGTCGAGGAACTGGCGCAGGACCGGGAACTTCGGCGCCAGATCGTAGTCTTGCCAGATGAAGCTCTGCAGCAGGGCCGGATGGTCCGGCAGCCGGTAGAGGATCTCCGCCGTCGTCAGCCGGTAGCCCGTGAGCTGCCTCTTCAGGTCGCGGTTTGCATCTTGCTGTTTCATCTTGCTCCTCCGGCCCTCGGTCGATGACCCCCGCGCATCGACGCCCTCCAAGGCTAGTTGCAAAGCCTAAGAGTCTTCAAGATAAATGTTAATTATCAATGACTTAGCAGCCATCCATCGAGACTGCTGCCAGGTCAGCGAAATTAACCGTCCGCTTACCTTGACTCTCGATGGGGGAGTGACTATTTCTCTGGCACTCGAGGCAGGGGAGTGCTAGCAAGGCTTGAGCAATCGCCTCGCTTCTTAAAGAAATCAAGAGCTTAGGTTTCGGAGGAACGAACATGGGTTTCCGACCGTTGCACGACCGCGTCATGGTCAGGCGCGTTG
>JASJAL010000409.1 GCA_030067055.1 Kiloniellales bacterium
CGCCCGCGGGCGCGAGCGCCTGGTCCAAGCGCGCCAGGAGATCGCGACCTGCGCGATCTCGGGCGCGGTCGGGACCTTCGCCAACATCGACCCGCGGGTCGAGGCCCACGTCGCGGAGAAGCTCGGCCTGGCGCCGGAGCCGGTCTCGACCCAGGTGATCCCCCGGGACCGGCACGCCCTGTTCTTCGCGGTCCTCGGCGTCATCGCCAGCTCGGTCGAGAACCTGGCGACCGAGATCCGGCACCTGCAGCGCAGCGAGGTCCGCGAGGCCGAGGAGTATTTCGCCCCGGGCCAGAAGGGCTCCTCGGCGATGCCCCACAAGCGCAACCCGATCCTGACCGAGAACCTGACCGGCCTGGCGCGCGTGGTCCGAGCGGCGGTGACGCCGGCCCTCGAGAACGTCGCCCTCTGGCACGAACGGGACATTTCCCACTCCTCGGTCGAGCGGGTCTTCGGACCCGATGCGACCATCGCGCTGGACTTCGCCCTCGCCCGCCTGTCCGGGGTGATCGAAAAGCTGGTGGTCTATCCGGAAAACATGACCCGGAACCTGGAGATGCTGGGCGGCCTGGTGCACTCCCAACCGGTGCTCCTGGCCCTGACTCAGGCCGGGATCAGCCGCGAGGAGGCTTATCGGATCGTCCAGGCCGCCGCGATGCGGGTCTGGAAGGGCGAGGGCCACCTCAAGGACCTCATCACCGCCGATCCGGTGGTCGCGGAACGTCTGGAGCCGGCCGAGATCGAGGCCTGCTTCGACCTGTCCCGGCACCTTCGCCATGTCGATAAGATCTTCACCAGGGTCTTCGGCAACGGCGTCGTGGCGGCCTCGAAACGCCGCGCTCCTTAGAGCGGGCCGGCGTCGCCGCCAAGGCCAATCCGGCCGCGGCGGACGGCCGGGCTACTCGGACATGACCTGCTGCTTGGCCTCCAGGAGCAGCGCGTCCATCTGCTTGCGCAAGCGGTGCTCGGTCATTTCCTGGCCCTTCTCCTCGAGGTCGCCCAGGACCTTGCGCACCACATCGGCATCGCCCGGCTCCTCGAAGTCCGCGGCGACCACTTCCTTGGCGTAGGCCTCAGCGTCCGCACCTTCCAAGCCCATCAGCCCCGCCACCCAGATGCCGAGCAGCTTGTTTCGCCGGACCTCGACCTTGAACTGCAGCTCCTGGTCGTGCTTGTACTTGTCCTCGAAGGCCTTCTCTCGGTCGTTGAACGTGGTCATTTCCGCCGCTCTCCCTGGATATTCCTGGAGCCAAGCCGATTCGCCGCCTGGCGCCATTCTACCGGATATATAGCCGCTGTTTTCACTTATTTAAGGTGAAGGTCAAGGCCCGAGGCGAAAGCCTCGCAAGCCGCAGGCGCGGCCGCCTTGATCTCGCGCAAGGCCGCTCCTCGACCGCCCCCTCTCCTTAGCCGGCCAAGGTGGCCACCATGATCGCCTTCATGGTGTGGAGCCGGTTCTCGGCTTGCTCGAAGACGATCGAGGCCTCGGATTCGAGGACCGGCTCGGTCACCTCCATGCCGTCGAGGCCGAAGTCCCGGTAGAGCCTCTCGCCCAGCTCGGTCTCCCGGTTGTGGATCGCCGGAAGGCAGTGCAGGAAGCGGGTCTTGGGATTGCCGGTCGCGGCCATGACCTCCGGGGTCACCTGATAGGGGCGCAGGGCATCGATCCGGGTCTTCCAGACCGAGGCGGGCTCGCCCATCGAGACCCAGACGTCGGTGTAAATGAAGTCGGCCCCGACCAAGGCCGGAGCGAGGTCCTCGGTCAGGAGCAGGCTGCCGCCCGCCGCGGCCGCCACGGCCTGGCAGCTCTTGAAGAAATCCGGATCGGGCCAGCAGGCCCTGGGCGCCACCAGGCGCAGCTGAAGTCCCATCTTGGCCGCGCCCATGGCCAGTGAATTGCAGGTGTTGTTGCCGACATCCCCCAGATAGCAGCAGACGATCTCGTTGAAGGGTTTGTCGCAATGCTCCTGGATGGTCAGCAGATCAGCCAGGCTCTGGGTCGGATGGGCTTCGGTGGTAAGGGCATTCCAGACCGGCACGCCGGCATAGGCCGCAAGCTCCTCGACCACGGACTGACCGTGGCCGCGATAAGCGATGCCGTCGTACATGCGGCCCAGCACCCGAGCCGTGTCCTTCATGGATTCCTTGCCGCCCAGATGGGAGCCGGCACTGTCGAGGTAGGTGACCTGCGCACCCTGGTCGAAGGCCGCGACCTCGAGCGCCGCGCGGGTCCGGGTCGAGGACTTCTCGAAGATCAGCGCGATATTGCAGCCGAGCAGCCGGCGCTCCTCGCGGCGCTCCCGCTTCGCCGCCTTGAGCTTGACCGCCAGGTCGAGCAAGCTCTGGATCTCGGCCGAGGAGAAATCCTCCAACTTCAAGAAGCTGCGATCCTTCAGCGAAGCTGGATGGCTCGCCGCCCCGCCTCCAACGACCGGACCGCCTGTCTCGTGCACCTTACCCTCCCCTGCAACAATCGTTCAGATCAGCAGACTCCGGGTCGCGGGGTCAACCGCAGATCACGGCGCCCGCGACCCTGGTAAATCACCGTGTGCACGCTCGTCCTGCTATTGCGACCCGAGCACCGCTGGCCCCTGATCCTCGGGGCCAACAGGGACGAGATGCGGGACAGGCCCTGGCGCGGGCCGGGCCGGCACTGGCCGGAGCGACCCGAAGCCGTGGCCGGGCTCGATCTGCTGGGCGGCGGCTCCTGGCTGGGGCTGAACAGGGAGACCGGCCTGATCGCGGCGATCCTCAACCGGCGCGGCAGCCTGGGCCCGCAGCCCGGCAAGCGGTCCCGCGGCGAGCTCGTCCTTCGGGCCCTGGCGGCGGAGTCCGCCCCGGCCGCCGCCGCGGCGCTGGCCGGGATCGCACCGGCCGACTACCGCAGCTTCAACCTGGTGGTCGCCGACCGCCAAGCGGCCGTCTGGCTGCGCCACCTCGGGCCGGAGGCCGCCCGGGGCCCGGAAGCCCATCCCCTGCCCGCCGGCCTGACCGTGCTGACCGCCGGAGACCGTAACGACCCCTCCAGCCCCCGGATCCGGCGCTATCTGCCGCGCCTGGAGGCGGCACAGCCGCCGGACCCCGGCGCCGGCGACTGGGCCGCCTGGCAGGCGATCCTGGCGGACCGAGGGGAACCGGGCGGATCCGACCCCATGGCCGCGATGAACCTGGATCTGCCCAGCGGCTTCGGCACCGTGTCCAGCTCCTTGATCGCCCTGGGTGAGGACACGGCGGCCCAAGATACTGATATGCAATGGCTCTTCGCGGCAGGACGGCCGGATGAAGCCCCCTATCTGCCGGTCGATCTTCATGGTTAACGGCGCTTCATGACGTTGTTTTGGGGGACCGCAACTGCTATATCAGGGCTTCGGTCCGGCGCTGGCCGGGCCCATCGCAAGGCCTACTAAGCCTATGAAAAAAGGTGATTTTGGCCGCAATCGGGTGACAGGAATGCGACGTAAGCGGATCTACGAGGGCAAGGCGAAGGTACTCTTCGAAGGCCCCGAACCCGGGACTGTCGTCCAGTATTTCAAGGACGACGCGACGGCGTTCAACAACCAGAAGCAGGGCGTCATCACCGGCAAGGGCGTCCTCAACAACCGGATCTCGGAGTACTTCATGGTGCGGCTGTCGGAGGTGGGCATACCGACTCACTTCATGCGCCGCCTGAACATGCGTGAGCAGTTGGTCCGCGAGGTCGAGATCATCCCGCTCGAGGTGGTGGTCCGCAACATCGCGGCCGGGTCCTTCGCCCAGCGCTTCAAGATGGAAGAGGGAGCGCCCCTGCCCCGCTCCATCGTCGAGTATTACCTGAAGTCCGACGACCTGGGCGACCCCCTGGTCACCGAGGAGCACATCACCGCCTTCGGCTGGGCGTCGACCCAGGACCTCGACGATATGCTGCAGCTGTCGCTCAGGGTGAACGATTTCCTTTCCGGTCTGCTGATGGGCGTCGGCCTTCGGCTGGTCGACTTCAAGCTGGAGTTCGGCCGGCTCTGGGAGAACGAGGAGATGCGGATCATCCTCGCCGACGAGATCAGCCCGGACTCCTGCCGGCTCTGGGACACCAAGACAAACGAGAAGCTGGACAAGGACCGCTTCCGCCGCGACCTCGGCCAGGTCGCCGAGGCCTACCAGGAAGTCGCCCGCCGCCTCGGCGTGCTGCCCGAGGCCGGCCCGATCGACATCAAGGGCCCCCGCGTGATGCAATAGCCGAGCCCGAACAGGTATTGCTTCAGGGCGGCACCCGCCGGGTGCCGCCCTTTGCAATTGGCCGGCGCCTCGCACCCTCCCTAGACTGACGAGTCTCGGACCACGCGCTCCGAACTGCGGCGGGAGGGCCCCATGGCGACGACGACCTGGCTCCGAGGTGCGACCTCCGACGGCATCCCGCGGCGCGCTGCAATCGTCGCCCTGGTCGTCGGCCCGGTTCTCACGGCCATCAACCAGTTCGAGGCCCTGGTCGGCGACCAGCCCCTGGTCTGGTGGAAGGTCGCGCTGACCTTCGTCGTGCCCTACGTGGTCGCCACGATCGGCGCCCTGGGAACGAAATCGGCGACTTCGGACGGTGCCGCTGCTTGTCAGTCCCAGGCCCCAGGGCTAGTCTCCACGCGCGAATCCGGCGATGGAGATTGCCCCTTGAAAGCCAGAGTTCACGTCACGCTGAAGGCCGGCGTTCTGGACCCTCAGGGCAAGGCCATCCACACCGCGCTCGGCACCCTGGGCTTCGGCTCGGTGACCGGCGTGCGCCAGGGCAAGTTCCTAGAGATCGAGCTGACCGAAAGCGATCCCGAGCGGGCCCGGCGCGAGGTCGAGGCCATGTGCGAGAAGCTGCTCGCTAACACGGTGATCGAGAACTACTCGGTCGAACTGGACGTTTAGGGCTTGGTTCTCTCGACGGCGCGATATCTCTGCTGGCGGAGCGAAGGCGCGTCGCCCGTCGGCCCGGACGGTTCTGTGTTCGACGACCCCGACACCTTCAGGAGACAGAGGCCCCGATGAAAGCCGCGGTGATCGTCTTTCCGGGTTCGAACTGCGACCGCGACGTCAAGGTCGCCCTCACCCAGTCGATGGGGCGCGAGCCCATCATGGTCTGGCACAAAGACGCCGATTTCGAGCCGGTCGACCTGATGGTCCTGCCCGGCGGCTTCTCCTACGGCGACTACCTGCGCTGCGGTGCCATGGCCGCGCACTCTCCGGTCATGACCGAGGTTGTGCGCCGGGCGCGCGACGGGGTGCCGACCCTGGGGATCTGCAACGGCTTCCAGGTCCTGACCGAGGCCGGTCTGCTGCCGGGCGTGCTGATGCGCAATGCCGAGCTCAGGTTCGTCTGCCGCGACGTCCTGATCCGGGTCGAAACCAGCCAGAGCCTCTTCACCGCGCGCTACGAGACCGGACAGGTCCTGCGCATCCCGGTCGCCCACCACGACGGTAACTACGAGGCCGACCCGGACACCTTCGAGCGGCTCGAGGACCGGGAGCAGATCGCCTTCCGCTACTGCGAGCGCGACGGCACACCGAGCGCGGCGGCTAACCCCAACGGCTCCATGGCCAACATCGCCGGGGTCTACAACGAGGCCAAGACCGTGCTGGGGCTGATGCCCCATCCGGAGCGGCTCTCGGATCCGCAGCTCGGCGGCAACGACGGCCGGCCGATGTTCGACGGCCTGGTGGAGGCGCTGTCGTGAGCCAGGCCGACATCATGGCAAAGGGACGCAACGAGCCGAGCGTCACGCCGGAGCTGGTCGCCGAGCACGGCCTCTCGCCGGCGGAGCACGACCGAATGCTGACCATCCTTGGACGCGAGCCGAACCTGCTGGAGCTCGGCATTTTCTCGGTCATGTGGTCGGAACACTGCTCCTACAAGTCCTCCAAGAAATGGCTCAAGACCCTGCCGACCGAGGGCCCGCAGGTGATCATCGGGCCGGGCGAGAACGCCGGCGTGGTCGACATCGGCGAGGGGCTGGCCGCGGTCTTCAAGATCGAGAGCCACAACCATCCGAGCTTCATCGAGCCCTATCAGGGCGCCGCGACCGGGGTCGGCGGCATCCTGCGCGACGTCTTCACCATGGGCGCGCGGCCGGTCGCCAATCTCAACGCGCTGCGCTTCGGCGATCCCGAGCACCCCAAGACCCGGCACCTGCTGGCCGGCGTCGTGGCCGGCATCGGCGGCTACGGCAACTGCGTCGGCGTGCCGACGGTCGGCGGCGAGGTCAACTTCCACCCGGCCTACAACGGCAACATTTTGGTCAACGCCATGACCGTGGGACTGGCCGAGCAGAACAAGATCTTCACCTCTGCGGCCTCCGGGGTCGGCAACCCCATCGTCTACGTCGGCTCCAAGACCGGGCGCGACGGCATCCACGGCGCGACCATGGCCTCGGCCGAGTTCGGCGAGGACTCCGAGGAGAAGCGGCCGACGGTCCAGGTCGGCGATCCCTTCACCGAGAAGCTGCTGATCGAGGCCTGCCTGGAGCTGATGCAGACCGACGCCATCGAGGGCATCCAGGACATGGGCGCGGCGGGGCTGACCTGCTCCTCCTTCGAGATGGCCTCGAAGGGCGGCACCGGGGTCGAGCTCGACCTCGACCAGGTGCCCTGCCGCGAGGACGGCATGACCCCCTACGAGATCATGCTCTCGGAGAGCCAGGAGCGCATGCTGATGGTCCTCAAGCCGGGCCGCGAGGAGCTGGCCCGCGAGATCTTTCGCAAGTGGGACCTGGATTTCGCCGTGGTCGGGCATCTGACCGACACTGGCCGCATGGTGATCCGCGAGGCCGGCGCCGTGGTCGGCGAGCTGCCGATCGATCCCCTGGCCGAGGCCTCGCCGGAATACGACCGGCCCTGGACTCGCACCGAGACCCGGCAGCGGATCGAGCCGGCGGCGGTGGAAGCGCCGCTGAAACCCCTGGAGGCGCTGAAACGGCTCCTCGGCAGCCCGGACCTGGCCAGCAAGCGCTGGGTCTGGGAGCAGTACGACCACATGGTCATGGCCGACACCTTGCGCCGGCCCGGGGGCGATGCCGCGGTGGTCCGGGTCCACGGCAGCCGGCGCGGCCTGGCGGTCACCACCGACTGCACCCCGCGCTATTGCCTGGCCGATCCCTTCGAGGGCGGCAAGCAGGCCGTCGCCGAGGCCTACCGGAACCTGACCGCGGCCGGCGCCAGGCCCCTGGCGGCGACCAATAACCTTAACTTCGGCAATCCCGAGCGGCCCGAGATCATGGGCCAGCTGGTCGGCGC
>JASJAL010000410.1 GCA_030067055.1 Kiloniellales bacterium
GCGGGGAGGGCTCAGTCGCCGAGCAGCTTCTTGATCGTGCCTTCGGCTTCCTTGGCGCCGCTATCGAGCGCTTCGCCGGCGGCTCCGCCCACGGCCTCGGTGGCCGCGCCGGTGCCTTGTTTCAGAAGTCCGGTCGCGCCTTGGCGCAGGGCGTCGAGGTTCATGCCGGAAATCACCTTGCCGGTCTGGTCGCCCAGGGCGGCGACGATCAGCTCGACCACCTGCTGGGGAGTCGCGCCGCCCGAGCCCTTTCCGATGTCGGTCAGGTGGATTTCCGGCAGTACGGCGCTGAGCGTCTCGCCTTGCAGGAAGGTGGCGCTGACGTTGACCGTGCCGCCGCGGATGTAGAGGTCGTCGATCACCAGCTTGCGTTCGGCGCCGCCGTCCTCGGAGGCCGGTTGTTCGCTGCCGCCGGAGGTGCCGCCTCCGCCGCCCTGCGTGGCCGCGAAGGCTTCGACGTTCCGACGGATCGCATCGATGTTCGAGCCGGCTTCGCCGACTTCGTAGGTCACCTCCGGCTGAGTCACCGCGATCTCCTTGACCACGATGGTCTGCTCGGTGACGGAGTTGGTATCCAACTTGACCGAGATCTCGCCCAGGGCGATGGCGCTGTCGGTCTGGAAGCCGGAGGGGTTGCCCACCTTGAGGCCGCTCAGCGCGCCCTCGCCCGTGGTGATATCGACCTCGGCGTTGGCCAGCGAGACCTGGGTTTGGGTGACCTCCGAGCCGTAGCGCTCGACCGCGGTGACGATGATGGATCCGAGGTTGCTGACCAGGTAGTAGCCGCCGATCCCGACGACCAGGACCAGCACCACGACGATGCCGCCACCAATAGCAAGTCCACGTTTCATGGTCCGGATGACCTCTCTCGACTGTTGTGTTGTGAGGCTGAGGGACCTGGGTGCCGTGGCGCGGTCCCGCCCGTCGGGTGAAGCCTCGCTGTATGCGGTCTGACTGCCGCAAGGCACCGGCGGACTGGCGCGACCGACGCGGCGCGGGCCTCTTTGTCGGGGCGCAGTCTGACCCTCCACCCTTCGCAGGACCAGCGAAATCCGTCACCGGGACCTGTGGCAAAGCCGTGACAGAAACCTAGGTGAAAGGTCACGTTTCGGGCTGTCGCCCCACGCTGCGCCGCCTAGTTTTTCCTAGCCGAGCGCTAGAGTATTTTTCGACCGAATGGGCCCGTCTCGCGATCTGTTCGGCCGGAGGAAACGCCCTAGCTTCTCAGAGCTATCGCACCACTCGCGGCCGAACGTACACGGGTCTGCTTCAGGCGCTCAGCTTCTGGTCGACGCCGAGGAAGCCGCCGGACTGGCGTGCCCAGAGCCGGGCATAAAGGCCGCCGCGCTCGAGCAGCTCGGCGTGGCTGCCCTCCTCGACGATGCGGCCCTGGTCGAGCACGACCAGCCGGTCCAGCGCCGCGATGGTCGAGAGCCTATGCGCGATGGCGATCACCGTCTTGCCCTGCATCAGGTGCCCGAGCTGGCTCTGGATCGCCGCCTCGACCTCGGAATCCAGGGCCGAGGTCGCCTCGTCCAGGACCAGGATTGGGGCGTCCTTCAGGATCACCCGGGCGATGGCGATGCGCTGGCGCTGGCCGCCGGAGAGCTTGACCCCGCGCTCGCCGACGTAGGCGTCCAGGCCGCTGCGGCCCTGGGGGTCAGTCAACTCCGGGATGAAGCGGTCGGCCTCGGCCAGGGTGGCGGCACGCAGGATTTCATCCTCGCTGGCCTCGGGGCGGCCGTAGCGGATGTTGTCCCGGATCGAACGGTGCAGCAGGGAAGTGTCCTGGGTGACCATGCCGATGGCCGCGCGCAGGCTCTCCTGGGTGACCGCCGCGACGTCCTGGCCGTCGATCAGGATTCGCCCGGCCTCCAGGTCGTGGAACCGCAGCAGCAGGTTGACAAGGGTCGTCTTCCCGGCCCCCGAGGGCCCGACGAAGCCGACCTTCTCGCCTGGCGCGATCGATAGGCTCAGGTCCTCGATCACCTGCCGCTCCTCCGCGCCGTAGCGGAAGCGAACATGGTCGAACTGCACCGCGCCCCGGTTCACCTCCAGGGGCATTGCCTGAGCATGGTCGACCACGCTGTAGGGCTGGGCAATGGTCTCGACGCCGTTCTGCACCGTGCCGACCTGCTCGAAAAGGCTGGCGATCATACGCAGGATCCAGCCGGACATCTGGTTGATGCGCAGGGACAGGCCCATCGCCACCGCGACCGATCCGGGGGATGCCAGGCCCTCCAGCCAGAGCAGGATCGACAGCGCGCCGACCGACACGATCAGCGCGGTGTTCAGCGCGGTCAGGGTCCAGGTCAGGGTGAAGACCGTGCGCATCAGCTCCTGGAAGGAGCGAGTGTGCCGCGCCACGCCGTCGCGCGCGAAATGGTCCTCGCGGGCCGCGTGGGCGAAGAGCTTGACCGCCTGGATGTTGGTGTAGCTGTCGACGATCCGCCCGGTCAGCGCCGACTGGTCCTCCGACAGGGTGGCCGAGCGGGTCTTGACCGGCGGCACCAGGAAAACGATCACCGCGGCGTAGCCCAGGGTCCAGACCGCGATCACCGCGAACAGCCGCCAGTCCAGGCCGCCGAAGAGAGCGGCCGTGCCGGCGACCAGGATTACCAGGTACCAGACCGCGTCGATCACGCTGAGGGTCGCCTCGCGCACCGCCGGGCCGGTCTGCATGACCTTCTGCGCGACCCGGCCGGCGAAGTCGTTCTGGAAGAAAGACAGGCTCTGGCGCAGGACGTAGCGGTGGCTGCGCCAGCGCACCCGGTTGCCTAGGCTTGGGGTGATCGAGAAGGTCACCAGGGCCCGAGCCAGAAGCATCATCGCCGGCCGGACGATTCCGACCACCAACGCCATGCCGGCCAGGGCCAGGCCGTGCTCTTCCAGGAAGCGCTCGGGCGCTGTCGCCTGCATCCAGTCGATGACCAGTCCGACAAACCAGAACAGCGCCAGCTCGCAGAGCGAATAGAGCGCCGAGACCAGGAGGGTGGCGATCAGCAGCCACTTGATCGGCCCCAGGAAGTAGCCGAAGAAGGCCGCGGTCCCCCGGGGCGGCGCTTCCACCGGCGCCGGCGCCAGCGGATCCAGCAGGTCCTCGAAAAACCGATACATCGCCCTCTGCCGTCGCTCCGGCTCTCGCGCAGGCCCGCGGCCCGCGCCGTCTCGCACTGTTTCTATGATCTTGCTACGTCGGCGCGCCCTGCGCGGACGACATGCCACGGCTCAACCTGGGCCGATCCATCCACGCCGTCGCTCGAGCAAGTGCGTCGAAGCGCGCCTCGCATCCCTTATAGCGCGATTCGAAGATTTGTGCCGCCGCGATCTGCGGAAGGGTAGGGCTCAGACCTTGACCCAGGTGCCGGCCTTCCGGGCGGACTCCGCCGCGGCGTGGACCACCTTCACAGTCTCGACTCCGGCATCGGCCAGAGGCAGGCCTGCGAGCCAGGGGCTGGATTCGCCCTCGTGTGCCGCCGCGATCGCGTCGTGCAGGTCGCGATAGAGGTTGCCGAAGGCGCCGACCAGGCCCTCCGGATGGCCCACCGTGATGCGGGAAGCGCGCTGCGCCTCCGGCGCCAGGCCGTCGCCTCCGCGCTCCAGGATCCGGGTCGGCTCGCCCAGAGGTGTCCAGTGCAGCTGGTTCGGTGATTCCTGGTCCCAGCGCAGGCCGCCCGTCTCGCCGAAGACACGGATGTTAAGGCCGTGGACCTGGCCGATGGCGACCGCGCTGGTCCACAGGCGCCCGACCGCGCCACCGTCGTAGCGCAACAGCAGCATGGCATCGTCCTCCAGCTCTCGGCCTGCCACGCAGGAGACGAAGTCCGCCGAGACCGAGGCGACCGACTGGTCCGTAACGTAGGACGCCAGGTGCAGCGCGTGGATGCCGGCGTCCGCCAGCACCGAGCTGACGCCCGCCTGCTTCGGATCGTAGCGCCAGCGGACTCGTGGATTGTCCGCGTCGGCGGCATCGCCATGCGAACCATGGGCGAACTCGGCGACCACCAGCCGGACCCGGCCCAACTCGCCATTACGAACCATGGCCCGCGCCTGCCGCACCATGGCATATCCGGAATAGCCGAAATTGACCGCGAGGAAGCGGTCCTCTGCCCCGGCCAGGGCTGCCAGTGCCTCGGCCTCTTGGGGCGTCATGGTCAGTGGCTTCTCGCAGAGCACATGGAAGCCCCTCTCGAGGAAGGCGCGCGATATCTCGAAATGGGTCGCGTTGGGGGTGGCAACGGTCACCAGGTCGATTGGATCGGGTCGCGCCGCCTCGCGCTCCAGCATCTCCTGCCAGGTCTCGTAGGCCCGGTCTTCCGCGATCCCCAGGCTGCGCGCGAAGGCCTTGCCGCGCTCAGGGTCGATGTCCAGCGCCCCGGCCGCGAAGCGGTAGAGGCCGTCCAGGCGCGCGGCAAGGCGATGCGCATCGCCGATCTGGCTCTCCGAGCCGCCGCCGACCAGACCCCAGCTCAGTGCTTGCTTCATGACTGCCTCGAAGAATCGCAAACGGACCGCCGCTTGGCGGCTCTTGATAGGTCAAATCCCAGAAGTCCGGCAATCGGGATCAGACCTCGGAAACGGTGACCCAGGCGCCGATTTCCCGTGAGCGCAGAACCGCGTCGACGACCCGGTCGACCTCGTAGCCGTCGCGGAAGCTCGGCCAGACCGTCTGACCGGTGGCGATGGCCCGGACGAAGTCCCGGGCCTCGATGACGATCTGGTCGTTGTAGCCCAGGCCGTGGCCCGCGCCGAGGCAGAAATCGACGAAGTCCGGATGTGCGGGCCCGATCAGGATCCGCTTGAAGCCTTCGCGCGCCGCCGCTTCGCCGGCCTTGAAGTAGTGTAGCTCGCCCATCCGCTCCTGGTCGAAGGCGATCGCGCCCTTGGTGCCGGTAATTTCGTAGCCGTAGGCCATCTTGCGGCCGGCGGCGACCCGGCTGAAGCTGACGGAGCCGAGAGCACCGTTGGCGAAGCGCGCGAGAAAGTGTCCCTGGTCGGGGTTCTCGACCGCGCGTTCGCCGCCGGCCGGGTCAGGTCGGCGGGCATGCACGATGCCGGCGTCGGCGACCAGGGCCTCGATCGGCCCGGCCAGGCGCAGGACGGCGTTGATGACGTGGCAGCCGACGTCGGACAGGGCGCCGCCCAGGGAACCTTGGTCCCGGGTGACGCGCCAGTTCCCCGGCTCTGACGGGTCGTGGAGATAGTCCTCGTTGTGCGTGGCCCGAACGTGGATGATCTCGCCGATTTCCCCGGCGTCGATCATCTGCTTCGCCAGCTGGCTCGCCGGATGCTTGATGTAGTTGTAGCCCACCAGGTTGGCGACCCCGGCGGCTTCGGCGGCCTCGGCCATCCGCAGGGATTCGGCCGCGTTCATGCCCAGGGGCTTCTCGCAGAACACCGGCTTGCCCGCCGCCAGCGCCGCCAGGACCATCTCCAGGTGGGTCGCTGGCGGGGTCGAGACGTTGACCGCGTCGACCTCCGGATCCTCGACCAGGGCGCGCCAGTCGCCGGTCGAGCGGCGGAATCCCAAGGCCTGCGCCTTGGCGGCCGCGCCCTCGGCGCTGGTCGTGGCGATCATCTCGCAGAGCGGCGTGGCCGGCAGATCGAAGATCGTGGCCGCCGACTTGTAGGCGATGGCATGGGCCTTGCCCATGTAGCCGGCGCCGATCACGCCCATTCGAATGGTCTTCATCGCGCCGGACTCCGAGGCGGTTCCGCTTTGCAGGCGCTGGCAAGTCCCGCGCCGAGACGTATCATGATGAGACTCGAAGGAAGTAACGGCAACGGTGTTCGGGGAGGTGGTCCGGTGGGCCAGGTCAGTCCGGTCAGATTCGCACCCAGCGACGCAAAGTCCCGGCCGAGCGGCGGGGCATGAGCGACGGCGATGTTCTCTCGGTCCTCGACCGGGGCCGGCCGCTCGGCGCCCTGATCCTGGGGCGCGCGGGCATGGACCTCTATCCGGTGGAAGACGGCGGCAAGATCGCCGGCGCCGAGGGCTTCACCAGCGACGTCGGCGGCTCGGCCGGCAACATCGCGGTGGCGATGGCGCGGCAGGGCGCCACTGTAGGCCTCATCGGCGCCGTATCCGACGACCCCGTCGGCCGCTTCGTCCTACGCCGTCTCGAGGCCTTCGGTGTCGACACGGCGAGCGTCCGCCGGGTCGACGGCGACCCACGGACCAGCCTGGCCCTGGCCGAGGTGCGGGCCGAGGACTGCGAAGTCACCATCTACCGAAACAACGCGGCCGACTTGCAGCTGAAGGCCGACGCGGCCCTGCTGGCCCGGGTCGGCACCGCCGGTCTCCTGATCGTCACCGGCACGGCGCTTGTCGCCGATCCCTCGCGGGGCGCCGCCCTGGCCCTGCTCGAAGCGGCACGGGCGGCAGGCACCGCGACTGTCTTCGACCTCGATTACCGCGCCTATTCCTGGCGCTCGCAGGCGGAAACGGCGGAGGTCTATGGGGCCGCGGCCGACTTGAGTGACCTGGTCGTCGGCAATGCGGAGGAGTTCGCGGTCTTCGCCGGCGACGGCGCGGCTGCGGCCCGGCGCCTGACCGAAGGCGGTCGGCGGATCGTTGTATTGAAAGCTGGCGCGAAGGGCGCCGTGGCTCTTGGTCCCGGCTGGCGTATCGACAGCGGAATCTTTCCGGTCGAGGCCAGGAAGCCTTATGGCGCCGGCGACGCCTTCCTCGGCAACCTCGCCAATGCCCTGCTGCAGGGCCGCGACCTGGCGGAGGCCCTGCGCCGTGGGGCCGCAGCCGCGGCGATCGTGGTCGCGAAGCGCGGCTGCGCCTCGGCCATGCCGGATAAGGCCGAGCTGGAGAGCTTCCTGGCTTCGCGGCAGATGACCCGCGAGCCGATCAAGGCAACGGCCGAATGAGGCGCCGGCCGACATGAAGGGGAGACGGCCGTGCTGGTCAACCTGAAGGAAAGTCTGGCGCCGGCGCTTGAAGGCGGCTACGGCGTCGGCTGCTTTAACGTCTTCGGCTGGGAGGATGCCAAGGCCGTCGTGCAGGCCGGCGAAGCGCTGGCAGCGCCGGTGATCCTCTCAGCCAACCTCGACCTGCGCGGCTTCATGCCGCTGCAGGTGATCGCCAGCATGTTTCGCGCGCTGGGAGAGGAGGCGTCGGTCCCGGTCTGCGCCCACCTGGATCACACCTACGTGGTCGACGACGTGCTGCGCGCCGTCGACGCCGGCTTCACCTCCGTCATGTTCGACGGGTCCCAGCTGCCGCTGGAGGA
>JASJAL010000411.1 GCA_030067055.1 Kiloniellales bacterium
GGATGACGGTCGGCGCGCCGATCTGCTCGATCACCTGGACCATCAGCTCCTGGGCCATGGTGTAGGCGCCGTCGATCGGCGCCAGCACCACGTCGATCACCCCCAGCTGTCCCAGGTGTTCGTCGGTCAGCAGATGGTGCAGGTGGCCCAGGTGGGCGATGCAGAGGTCGGCGATCTCGAAGACGAAGATCGAGTTGCCGTTGTAGCGCACGCCGCCGAAGTCGCGGACGTTGGTCGGCAGGTTCCAGACCTTGAGATCGCGGAGCTGGTGCTCGTGCACCGCCATGCCGCCCTCGGGATCCCAGCCGCGCAGGGCCAGCTCGACCTCGGGCTCCACGTAATCCGTGTAGTGGGTGTCGTGGGCGTTGTTCATGGTGACGATGTCGGGCGGCGCCGGCGGCCGGACCCAGCCGTTGTAGTCGGTGACCGCGGTGACCCCCTCGGCGCTCTCGATCAGGAAGCTGGAATGGCCGAGAAAGGTCAGGCGCAGAGTTCCCGCGGCCGGCAGGGCGGCCGGGATGACCCGCGGCTCGAGCCCGGCGATCGGCAGGCACTTGGCCGCGGCTGAGCCGATCGCCAGCAGCAGTGCCAGGGCGGCAAGCAGCAGAACGAGTCCGATCCTGGTGCCCAGGCTCGGGCGCCGCGTCGACCGGGATTTGGCGATCTGCATCATGCTCGGTTTTACGCTCGCGCGGTTCGAGATGGTCGCCCGCTGCGATGCCATCATGGCGCAGTTCGAACCGCGGCGGAAGCCTCTCGGCGCCCCGTCAACGGTAGAAACGGATCTCCCGGCCGATGTCAGGCACCCGGTCCGCCGCCCTGGACCCGGGGCCGCCGGACCGCGGTGATGCCCTGCCCGTAGGCCGCCTGCGACCGGCCCTCGAGCTGGGCCAGCGGCTCGACCGCGACCGCCATGTGCAGGGCGGTCGCGTGGATCACGGTTTTGGGGTCGAGCGCGATGGCGACGTGCTCGGGGAAGAACACCAGATCGCCGCGGGCGATGCCTTTCTTCCCGTCCAGCGCCTCGCCGAGGTTCTCCTCCTGCATGTGGGTGTCGCGCAGGGCGAAGACGCCGGCGCGGGCCAGGGCGATCTGGACCAGGGCCGAGCAGTCCAGACCGACGCTGCTGCGCCCGCCCCAGAGGTAGGGTGTGCCGAGGAAGGCGCGGGCGGTCTCGACGTAGTCCGCCGCGGTCTCGCCAAGGGGCGCCAGGTGGCCGCCGAAGACCCAGCCGCCGCCGGCCAGGCGGGCGAAGCCCTGGCGCTCCTCGACCACGGCCAGCGGGCTGGCCATGGACAGCAGGTCCAGGGTCGGCGACTTGAAGTCCGGCTCGGCGAAGAGGTAACTGCGCAGGGCCGCCAGGCTGTGGGTCGGGTCCGCGACCCCGTCGCTCAGCCCCTCGGCGGCGACGTAGCCGACGTAGCCGTCGCCGGCGCTTTGCACCCAGGCCCAGCCCTCGGCCTGGTCGTAGACGTTGACCGCCTCGCCGTGGAGCAGCTGGCTGTCTAGCGGGGCGTCGTCGCTGGGCGTGCGGCGCAGGTCGAGGATCCCGGGGGCGACTTGGCGGCGCGCGCCTTCGACATAGCGGTCGGCCCGGACCTGATCCTTCAGGTAGGCGGCGGCGAGGTCGTCACGAAAGGGATTGAGGCGCGGGTCGAGGCTGGGCATGGGTCGGGTGTCGGCGCGGCACGAGAGAACTGTGACGGCCGCACTCTAACCCAGCTCCCTGGCTTCGGCGAGCCCTCCGGTCCTAGCTAGTGGCCGATCATCCAGGGCCGGGACGAACGATGCTCCCGCGGTCCCCCCTTGGCGCTGCAGTCGCCGTGGTGGTGATGGCCCAGGGCGTGGCTGCGCTTGACGCTGGTGCGCTCCAGCTGCG
The DNA here is from genome assembly GCA_030067055.1 of Kiloniellales bacterium. Next base: position 1,880 of record JASJAL010000411.1, read on the forward strand.
CGTGGGACATGACCTGCGGCTCGTGCGCGCTCTTTTCGTTGCGCTGATGGGCGATGCGGGTGTTGGGGTTCATGCTGGCGATGAAGGGCGCCGCCACCGAACGCATCGCGGGATCGCCGCAGGTCGGACAGTCGGCCGCGGCCGTGGACTGGCTCATCGGCTGCCAGGCGCGGAACTCGCCGCAGGCCTCGCAAGCGTAGTCGTAGAGAGGCATCTTGCCGGTTTCCTTTCGTCTCGTGCCGTCGCCGCTTCGCGGCTTCGCTTCAGACTCCCCCGGCCTCGGCCAGGGGCCCGATCCAGCCGTTCAGCAGCAGGAACCCGGGGATCCAGCCGGTGTAGACGCCCTGCAGCGAGCAGAGCGTGCCGGTGAAACGGGTCAGGTTTTCCTTCTGCAGCGCCAGCAGCGCCCAGAACAGCAGCCAGAGCACCGCCCAGGAGCCCCAGCAGATCGCGAACCACCAGTCCCAGAACGAGACCGCGTCGGTGAGGGCGATCAGGAAGATCGGCACCACGGTCACGCCGACGAAAAAGCAGAACCAGCCCAGCCCGCGGCCGTCGGCGCCGTTCCAGCGGTTCCAGGCCACCCAGAGGTAGGTGAAGGTGAACAGCAGGGTATAGGCGGCGGCCTGTATGGAGCTCGCGTCGGCGCCGGGCCCGAAGGCCAGGTAGAGTGCGGCGATCAGGGTGATGAAGCCGACGAAGACATTGATGACCGTGATCTCCCGGTCGCCGATGCGACCGAGGACCCAGAGCCCGTTGCAGAACAGAACGGCTCCGACATAAAGCAAGACCATGCCCAACAGCATCGCTGATTCCTCCCGCTATCGACTTTGTCCGACCGGCCAGAGCCCCGCGGCCGCGATCGAGCAGGACCGCGGGGCGCGCTTCGAGCCTGGCCGGTCCGAAGAAGAAGGGGGCGGAGGGATCCGCCCCCAGGGGGCTTGGTCAGCTCGTGTGAGCGACATCGCTCTTGGAGACGGACTTCGTCGGTCCCTTGGCATTGGGACGGATGTCGAAGTCGAAGATCTCGGTCGGGATCGCGACGGTGCAGCAGGCGTTGGGAATGTCGACGATGCCGCTGATCCGGCCCTCGACCGGCGCCGTGCCCAGGATCACGTAGGCCTGCTCGCCGGTGTAGCCGAACTTCTTGAGGTACTCGACCGCGTTGAGGCAGGCCCGGCGGTAGGCGACGTGGGCATCCAGGTAGTACTGCTCGCCGGTGTGCTCGTCGACCGAGATTCCTTCGAAGACCAGGTACTCGGCGAAGTGCGGCTCGATCGGGCTCGGCTTGAAGATCGGGTTGGTGATGCCGTACTTCTTGACGCCGTCCTTGATCAGGTCGACCCCGATGTCGAGGAAGCCGGCCATCTCGATGGCGCCGCAGAAGGTGATCTCGCCATCGCCCTGCGACCAGTGGATATCGCCCATCGATAGTCCGCCGCCGTCGACGTAGACCGGGAAGTAGATCCGCGAGCCGCGCGACAGGTTCTTGATGTCGCAGTTGCCGCCGTGCTCGCGCGGCGGCACGGTGCGCCAGGCCTCCTCGGCCGCGCGCTTGGCCTTGTCCGCCGGCATCTGGCCCATCAGCGCGGTGTCGGCGAAGGGCGGCGCCAGCAGCGGCGGCACCCGTTCGGGATCGGTGTCGTAGAGCGCCATTTCGCGCTTGTTGGCGCGGTCCAGCAGGTCCTGCGAGGGCAGGCAGCCGATCAGGCCGGGATGGATGATGCCGGCCCAGCGCACGTTCGGCACGTGGCGTGAGGTGGTGTAGATGCCATGGAAATCCCAGCAGGCCTTACAGGCGGAAGGGAAGTGCTCGGTCAGGAAACCGCCGCCGTTCTCGCGCGCGAAGATTCCCGTGAAGCCCCAGGCCGAGGCCGGCAGGGCGCCGACGTCGAGCAGGTCGACGACCATCAGGTCGCCCGGCTCCGCGCCTTCGACACCGAAGGGGCCGCTCAGGTAATGGACCTTGGTCAGGTCGACGTCGCGCACGTCATTCGCGCTGTCGTCGTTGTGGATCTGCCCGCCGGTCCAGTCGTAGCACTCGACCCGGAACTCGTCGCCGGGCTTGAACCATTCGACGATCGGGATGTCCGGATGCCAGCGGTTGTGGGTCTTGATCTCCTGCTCTTCGGGCCACTTGTTGAAATCGACTGAGAAAGCTGTCTTTGCCACGTCTCTTGCCTCCCTAAAGATCGGTTGCGCGCCGCGGCGGACCCGCGGCTGGCGCGATCGGCACAGGATTGTTCTGCGGCTGTCGGCCGGCGCCGCCTTGGCTCGTTGGGCGCCCGACCTTGACCAGGAGTCTAGGCCCCGGCGCCCGGCCTCGGCATCGCTCGGCGGAAGGAGGTGCCGGCGTTTTGCCGTGCTGCCGCGGCATGAGGTGAAAGGGCCGTTCCATCGCCCCGGAAGGTGATCCGAACATGGAATGCCTCACCTCTAGGGGTGAGGCGGGCCGGTGCTGGGACCCGGCGTTCTTCGTCGCGATCCAGGGGAGCTGCCGCCCTCAGGCCGATCCCAGCTTGGCCAGCAAGCGGATCAGGTCGGCCTGCCGATGGGCGCCGACCTTGGCGTAGATATGCCGCATGTGGGTGCGGGCGGTGTTCTTGGAGACGCCCAGGGTTGCCGCCGCCTCGAAGAGGCTGCTGCCCTCGGCGAGCAGGCCGATCAGGCGGGCCTCGGCTTCGGTCAGGCCGTAGGCTTCGGCGAAGGTCTCGACCGATTCCAGCTGCTCGCCGTCCGGATCCTTGGTCAGAATCGCGACCAGCGCCTCGGGTTCCGCGGCGCCTCCGACCTGGCTCTGATGGACCGGCTGAAGCGAAAGCAGTAGGGGCGGCCGGCCGGAAGGCCGGGATACCACGAAATGCTCGCCCCGGTTCCCGCCCTGCGCAGGATGGCAGCTGGCCACCTTGGCGATCGCCGATCTGAGCTGCGTCGAGAGCCGGCTGGAGCTTGCGGCCAGGCCGCCGGCGCGCAGCAGCAGGCCGTCGCGGCGCTCGAGCAGACGCGTCGCCGCGTTGTTGACGAAGTGCAGCGTGGCGCCCTGGTTGACCAGCATGCAGGCCACCGGGATATGGTCCAGGACCTCCAGCAGGGCTTCGCGCTCGCTTCGTTCCTGCAGCAGATGACGGCGCAGGTCGAAGCTTTGCTGGAAGTGGGGCAGCAGCCGTCGCAGGCGCGCCTTGTCCGATTCCTCGAAGGCAGGCTGCCGCGGCGCGCGGAGGATGGCGAGAAAGCGGATGCCCAGGCCGTCGCGATGCACGACGCCGCATAGCCGATGCTTCAGCCCCAGGGGATGCAGATACTCCTGGTAGAACTCGGTGCGCGTGAGTTCGGCGTCGGGCAGGATCTCGGTCCCGAGGATCACGGAGCGCGGCCGGTAGGGAAGGTCGGAGTGCAGCCAGGGGTTCCGACTGCACATCCGTCTCTTGTAGGTCTCGGGCACGGCGTCGTCGAAGTGATCACACTTGAAACGGATGGCGCCGCGGCGGCTCCCGAAATTGTGATCGGTCAGCGTGGCGCCGCGGCCGTCGAAGACGTCGCAGAGCTCGTCCAGGACGTCAGGCCAGGGATCGCCGCCCCCGAGGGTCGCGTAGATCGACTTGACCAGGCGATCCAACCGTTCTTCGTCAGGTTCGAGGCGCACGAGACCCTCCCACGTCCGCAGGGCAGGTTCGATCCCGAGTCGCTATTTTCCCCCGGATGTCAGTCGCTTCACCTGCCGGCGGCCCCGGAAAACCCGGTCCGAGGTCGGCAATCCGCCACGGTCACTGGCGCCGCTCAGCAACGCCACGATAGCTGCGCTTGCCGGCCGGCCTCGAGCAGAGGTGCTGTATCGACTGATCGATTTTCTCTACCACCACTCTACCATGGTGAGAGCGGGAAGACCTAGCGGCCGTTGTCTTCGCCCGGCCCTTCTGCCTTCTTTCGCTCCGCCAGCACCTCGGCCCGGGCCTCCTCGATCTCGCGCTCGCGGAGGTAGTCGTCGGTGGTCCGCGGCCGCGGGCGCTCCGCCCCCTTGAAGGGCGCGTCGGGCGAGTCGAACTGGACCACCACGCGGCAGTCCTCGCACATCATGATGCGCTCCACCTGGTCGCCCTCGAGGAACATCGAATGCTGGCCGGCCAGGCGCTCGACGATCCGCTCGATCGAGCTGGCGACGCCGAAGGGCTTGCCGCAACGGATGCAGTGGAAGGGCTCGGCCTCGTTGAGGGTGACCGCGCCCTGGGCCTCGCCGGTGAAGTTGATCTGCGGCTTCAGCGCAACCACGCTCTCGGGGCAGGTGTTGCGGCAGATCCCGCACTGGACGCAGGCCGATTCGTTGAAGCCCAGCCAGGGCCGCTCGGGGTCGTCCAGCAGGGCGCCGGTCGGGCAGGATCCGACGCAGGCCAGGCAGAGCGTGCAGCCCTGGGTGTCGACCTCGATCGACCCGAAGGGCGCGCCCTCTGGCAGTGGCAGGATCTCGACCGGCTCCGGCGCCTCGTCGTGGAGCTGGCGCAGGGCCAGCAGAGTGCGCGTGCGCTTGCCGCCGAGGGGCAGGAAGCTCCCCGCCGGCGTCTCGCTGCGGGTCTCCAGGCCGTAGAGCAGGGCCTCGACTGCTTCCGGGTCCGGCTGGTCGATGAGGTGGATGCGTCCGCCGCCGTAGCCGAGGCCGGCCAGCACCGTCTCGGCCAGGCCGATCTGCTGGGCCAGTCCGGTCAGCTCTCCGGCCTTGTCCGGGCCGACCAGGAGCGCGACCTGCTCGGCGCCATAGGCCAGGGCCGCCGCCAGGCCATCGAAGCCGAGCTGGGTCACCTCGTTGACCGCGAAGGGCAGGACCCGGGCCGGCAGGCCGCGGCCGAAGCGGGACATCAGCGAGATCAGCTCCTCGCCGTGGCGGCCGTCGTGGACCAGCAGCACCGGGTTCGCACCGCCGGCCGCCCGATACGCGGACAGCAGGGTCTTGAGGCGCTGGAACAGGCTCTCGACCGGTGGCAGCTGGTAGGTCGCAGCCCCGGTCGGGCAGACGCTGGCGCAGGCGCCGCAGCCGCCGCAAACGTAGGGATCGATGGCGACCGCGTCGCCGTCCGGCGTGATCGCGCCCAGCGGGCAGAGATCCAGGCAGCGGGTGCAGCCGGTCTTGCGGCTGCGGCTGTGGGCGCAGATCGCGGCGTCGTAGTCGATGTAGCGGGGCTTCTCGAACTCGCCGACCAGCTCGGCGATCTCGAAGATCGCCTTCTGCACCGCCGCCGGGTTGCCGGGGTCGGGCCGCAGGTAGCCGTCGTGGCGGGCGTGCGACTGGAACAGCGGCGTGCCGCCGGTCAGGTCGAGGATCAGGTCGCACTCCGAGAAGGCGTTGTCGCGCGGCGCCTCGAACTC
>JASJAL010000412.1 GCA_030067055.1 Kiloniellales bacterium
GACCTGATCATGGACCTGGCGGCGCACCGGGTGCGGCGCGGTGCCCGCGAGGTGCGGCTCGGCCCGACCGAGTTCCGTCTGCTGCGCCATCTGCTGCGCTCGCCGGGGCGCGTTTACAGCCGCGAGCAGCTGCTGGACGCGGTCTGGGGACGCGACATCTACGTCGAGCCGCGGACCGTCGACGTCCACATCCGCCGCCTGCGCAAGGCGCTCAACGCCGAGGCGGAGCCGGACCTGATCCGTACCGTCCGCGCCGCCGGCTATGCCCTGGACCGCCCCAACGTCGTCGCCGAGGCCTAACCGGCCGGGTCTCTAAAGCGCCCGCGTCAGGACGATCGCGAGGGTGATCACGATCGGGCTCAGCACCGTCGAGACCACGACCGTGGCCGACGCGACCTCGCCGCCGCGTCCGTACTGGGCGCTGAAGATCGCCAGCAGGACCCCGACCGGCACGCAGCTGCCGACGATCAGCAGGTTCCGCAAGTCGGCCGGCAGGCCGGGAATGAGCAGGACCGCCAGGGTGGTCAGGAGCGGTGCAACGCAGAGCCGCAGCGCCACGCCCCAGGCGACCGCTCGGCCGGAAATGGTCCAGCCGCTGGCCGCCAGCTGCGCCCCCAGCCCGAAGAGCGCGACCGCGACGTAGGCGCTGCCGACGACCTGCAGCGGTTGGGCGACGACCTGGGGCAGGGCGAGGTCGAAGGCATTGAGCAGCAGGCCCAGGGCCACCGCCGGGACCAGCGGGGTGGCGAAGATCTCCCTGAGACCGCCGCCCAGGCTGCGCCGGCCTTCGGCCAGCATGACCGGCAGCACGACCAGGATCAGGATTCCCAGGATGGCGGTGATCACCGCCTGATGCAGCACGTAGTCGGAGCCGAAGGCGAGCTCGATCACGGGGATCCCGAAGTTGCCCGAGTTCGCGAAGGCCGCCGAGAGCGCCACCACCGGCCGGAGCCCGGCGGCAAGTCCGGCGCCGCGCGCGACCAGCCAGCCGACGCCGAGCAGGACGAAAAACTGGACCACCGTGAAGATCGCCGTGGTCCGCACCTGGGCCAGCGGCAGCTCGGCGGTCGCAAGGCTGTAGACCAGGAAGCAGGGCAAGGTGACGTAGATCAGCAGGCGGTTGAGGGTCGCGATGTCGAAGCCGACGCGGCGCTGCATGACGAAGCCGAAGGCGGCGATCAGGACCACGGGCAGGGTGATGTCGACGACGACGTCGAGGAGGATCTGCATGAAAGGGCGGTGTGGTCAGCGACCGAGAGCGCGTCGGTAGGCCTCTTCCGCCTCGGTGCCGAAGACCGCGAAGACGATCCGCTCGAGGCTGGTTTCGCCCTTCAAGTGATCGCGGCAGGTCGCGACCGCGATCTCGGTCGCCCGGTCCAGCGGGAAGCCGAAGATTCCGGTCGAGATCGCAGGAAAGGCGATCGAGGCCAAGCCTCGCTCCTTTGCGAGCGCCAGCGAGCTGCCGTACGCGCCGGCCAGGGCCGTCTCTTCCCCTTCGTCGCCGCCACGCCAGACCGGGCCGACGGCGTGGATCACGTGGCCGGCCGCGAGATCGAACCCCGGCGTGATCCGGGCCTCGCCGGTCGGGCAGCCGCCCAGCGCCCGGCAGGCCCGGGCCAGCTCCGGCCCCGCCGCCCGGTGGATCGCCCCGCAGACCCCGCCGCCCGGCTCCAGATGGCTGTTGGCGGCATTGACGATGCCGTCCACGTCCAGGGTCGTGATGTCGCCCTGGAAGATCTCGAGTCGGTCGTCAGACGGCACCCCGGGCACTCCCAAGCTCCCTACCTTCCCGCCGCAAAAAGTACATCACAAGGAGGATAGCCGGCAGCCCCAGAATCGAGGCGTAGATGAAGAACTCGACATAGCCGACGGCGTCGACGACCACACCGGAGAAACCACCGACGACCTTTCCCGGCAAAGTGAAGAGCGATGAGAACAGCGCATACTGCGTCGCCGTATAGGCGCGGTTCGTCAGGCTCGACAGGTAGGCGATGAATGAAGAGCCCGCGAGGCCGGCACTCAGATTGTCGGCGCTGATCGTCACGGTCAGGAACGCGATGTCGGGCTCGCCGACCGCAGCGAGCCAAGCAAAAAGCAGGTTCGTCGTGGCCACCAACACGGCGCCCAGGAGCAAGGGACGCAGGATGCCGAAGCGGGCCACCAGCAGTCCGCCGAGGAAGGCGCCAAGGATTGTCATGAAAAGACCAAAGACCTTTGAGATCGAAGCGACCTCGGACTTGGTGAAGCCGATATCGACGTAGAAGGGGTTGGCCATGATTCCCATGGTGATGTCGGACAGCCGGTACAGGCCAACCAAGGCCAGAATAACGATTGCGAGTTGACCGTTGCGTCGAAAGAAGTCGACGAGCGGACCAACGACGGCGACGGCGATCCAGTCGAGCAGACGCTGGCTGCGCCCAGACGCGGCAATTCGCCGGTGCACCGCTTCCTTGAGCTCTGCCTCTTTTTCTAGCGTAGCCTCGTCGCGAACGACTTTCGGCTCGCCTACAACTAGGACCGTGACGATTCCAACCATCATCAAGCTGGCCATGGTCACGTAGGCCGCTGGCCAGGAGAAAAAATCGGCGACATAGAGCGCGCCCGCGCCGGCGGCCAGCAGTGCAATTCGGTATCCCAGCTGGTAGGTGGCGGCCATGGCGCCCTGGAGATCTTCTTCGACGGCTTCGATTCGATAGGCATCGATGCCGATATCCTGTGTTGCAGAACAGAAGGCGACGATCAACGCCAGGGCCGCAAGCAACGCCGTGCTCTGCGCTGGATCGGTGACAGCAATCCCCAGAAGGGCCAGCGCGATTCCAACCTGAGCGACCAGTATCCAAGAGCGGCGCTTGCCGAGCGTGCGAGTCAGAATCGGTATCGCCGTTCGATCCACAACGGGCGCCCAGATCACTTTGATCGAGAAGGTGATGCCGACCCAGGAGAAGAAGCCGATGGTGCTGCGCTCGATCCCGGCCTCGCGAAGCCAGAACGACAGGGTCGAAAAGATCAGCAGAAAGGGCAAGCCCGCGGAGAAGCCGAGGAAGGCCATGGCCACGACGCGGCGGTGGGCGTAGACGGCGAGGGAATCGCGCCAGCTGCGGCCGGCGGCTGCGGCCCGGGGGGTCGCCGCGCCTTCGGCTTCGGTCACCGAGGAAACCCGATCACTTGGGAGCCTCCGTCAGCTCGGGGCGGCCATGCAGTCTTCGAGGTGCCGGGCCAGGTCGACCTCGGGCCGGGCGCCGAAGTGGGAGATGACCTCGGCGGCGGCGATGGCGCCGATGCGTCCGCAATCGTAGAGCGAGTCGCCGCGGGTGTAGCCGAAGAGGAAGCCGGCCGCGTAGAGGTCGCCGGCGCCGGTGGTGTCGACCAGACGGTCGAGCGGCGCCGCGTCGACCACGTGGACCTCGTCCCCGGCCAGGACCACCGAGCCGTGCTCGCTGCGGGTCAAAGCCGCGACCTCGCAGTGCTGGCGGACCGCCTGCAGGGCGGCATCGAAGTCTCCGACCTCGTAGAGCGCGCAGATCTCCTGCTCGTTGGCGAAGAGGATGTCGATGTGGTGCTCAACCAAATCGCGGAAGGCCGCCCGGTGGCGTTCGACGCAGAAGGGATCGGACAGGGTCAGCGAGACCTTGCGCCCGGCGCCGCGGGCGATCTCCGCCGCCCTGATGAAGGCTTCTTTGGCTGCCGGGCGATCGAAGAGGTAGCCCTCCATGTAGGTCACCTTGGCGGCGGCGATCACCTCGGGGTCGACCGCGTCGGGACCGAGCTCATTCGCGGCGCCGAGAAAGGTCGCCATGGTGCGCTGGGCGTCCGGAGTCACGAAGATCAGGCAGCGCCCGCTGGGCGGACCGGAGGTCGCCGGCGGGGTCTCGAAGTGCACGCCGGCGGCGCGGATGTCGTGGCGGAAGATGCCGCCCAGCTGATCGTTGCGGACCTTGCCGATGAAGGCGGCACGGCCGCCCAGCGCCGCGACCCCGGCCAGGGTGTTGGCCGCCGAGCCGCCGGAGATCTCGCGCGCCGGGCCCATCTGCGCGTAGAGGTCTTCCGCCCGGTGCCCGTCGATCAGGGTCATGCTGCCCTTGGGCAGCCCCTGCGCATCGACCAGGGCGTCGTCGGCCTGGGTCAGCACGTCGACGATCGCATTTCCGATCCCGACGACATCGAAGGACAGTTCCGTCATGTTGGCTCTCGGTGGTTCACGTGGCGGGCGGCCGGAGTGTATCGCCCGCCCCCAGGCGCCACAAGGCGGGGCGCGGATGGCCGGCCGGGCAAAGACCTTGCTGCACTGGGCCGGGCGGGCTACACCCCCGGCCATGTTTTCGCAGCTGGCAAAGGCCTTCGAGCAACTGGGCGATCCGCGGATTCGCGGCCTGGTTCTGGTCGCGATCCTGGCCGCGCTGGCGGTCCTGGTCGCCCTGTCCTTCGTCGCCTCCTACCTGCTGATGTGGGGCGGCGACATTCTCAACCAATGGATCTTCTCCGGCGACGGCGACTCCTGGCTGAGCGGCGCGGTCGACTGGCTGGTCGACGCCGCCGCCATCGCCGCCGTGGTCTTCGCGAGCTTCCTGCTTTTTCCCGCGGTCATGGGGATGGTGCTCAGCCTGTTCGTCGAGCGGGTCGCCGAGGCGGTCGAGGCGCGGCACTACCCCGCACTGCCCGCCGCCCGCGATCAGCCCCTGGGCGAGGCGATCTGGAACGCCCTGGTCTTTGCGGCCGTGACCATCGGCGTCAATCTGCTGGCGCTGCCCTTCTACCTGCTGCTGCTGTTTTTACCGCCCTTCAACTTTCTCCTGTTCTATATGGTTAACGGTTACCTGCTGGGCCGCGAGTACTTCGAGGTGGTGGCCCTGCGGCGGCTCGATGCGGCGGCGGCGAAGCGCCTCCGTCGGGCCTCCAGGGTCCGGGTCTTCCTGGCCGGCGTGGTGGTCGCCCTGTTGTTGACGATCCCGATCGTCAACATCGTGACGCCGGTCGTGGCAACGGCCTTCATGGTGCACGTCTTTCACCGTTTGCGAGAGCGCGCCGCCTGAGGTTTTGTGCTAACAAGAACGTCGCGAGCGAGCCGGGGGGCATCGAGGTCCAGAGGAGAGTGACAATGTTCGGCAAATCCAAGCACGGCGGGACCAAGAGCGCCGGCACCGCCCCGGAGGCCACCTCTCGGCGCAGCAATGCGACCCAGGGCGCCGAGACCAGTGGCCAGTCACAGCGCGAGCTCGGCGCGCCCCGCGTCACCGACATGACCCGTCGTCCCTTCGAGGCAGCCGAGGCCGGCTTTGCCGGCGGCGAGACCGAAGGGAAGAAGCTGATCGTCGGGCGCGAGATCTGTCTGTCCGGCGAGATCAAGACCTGCGATCAGCTGGTCGTGGAAGGCAAGGTCGAGGCGACCTTGACCGACAGCCGGCGGCTCGAGATCGCCAGCACCGGGTTCTTCAAGGGCTCGGCCAGTATCCAGGAAGCCGACATCTCGGGGCGCTACCAGGGCGACCTGACGGTGATCGGCTGCCTCAAGATCCGCGCGACCGGCTCGGTCGAGGGCGAGGTCCGCTACGGCGAGCTGGAGGTCGAGCGCGGCGGCCGGCTCGCGGGCACGGTCGAGCTCGACGAGGACGAACAAGAGCGCAAGGCAAAGCGCCTTTCGGCGGCGGAATTCGTACAGGCGGCAGCAACGGACGGAAGCATGCAGGCGGCGGCACCGGCCGAGAAGACACGATCGGCAAGGAGCTGAACAACATGGCCAAGCGTACCGCCCGGGACGACTCCGGGCAGGAGGGGCTGCGCCTGGCCCCCACGATTGCAGCGCTGCTTCTGGGCTTGACCCTGACAGCCTGCGCGAACGGGTCTCTGACCCCGGCCGAGACCGGCGCGGCGACCACCACGCCGGATTCCGCAGAGCAAAGCGCTGCGGCCCTGGCCAGCGAGACCGCGGACGAGATCGATCCGACCGGACCGACGCCGCCGATCCTGGCGGCCGCGCCGGCGGCCAAGCCGGCCATCGACCACGACCCCAAGGCCCTGATCGGCCTGGACCGCAGCGGGCTCTCCAAGCTCCTGGGTGAACCGCGCCTGGTCCGGCGGGAGACCCCGGCCGAGATCTGGCAATACGTCGGAACGGAGTGCGTCTTCGATGTCTTTCTCTACGAGGAAAAAGGCGCCTACCGGGTGATTCACGCCGAGGCCCGGGACGACGAGGTGCCCCTGAAGACCGAGCCGCGCCGCTGCTTGAACCAGCTACTGCGCGAGCGGCTTGACGAGCCCGTGAGCTGAACCCCCAAGGAATGCCAGAGTCAGGCCGAGCCGCGTAGCGCCCGGGCCCGCCGGGTGCTGGCGGCGCTGCGCTTTCCCGCAACGCCCGCTTTCTTCGCCTTCCTGGCGGGCTTGGCCGGCGCCTCCAGCGTGGTCTTCGCCTTGTAGGCGCAGAGATCGCGGACCGCGCAGGCCGGGCAGTCCGGCTTGCGCGCCTTGCAGACGTAGCGTCCGTGCAGAATCAGCCAGTGGTGGGCGTGGAGCCGGCGCTCCTTCGGCACCCGCTTCTCCAGCAGCTGCTCGACGGCCAAGGGAGTTTTGCCTGGCGCCAGTCCGGTTCGATTGCCGACCCGGAAGATGTGGGTGTCGACGGCGATAGTCGGCTCGCCGAAGGCGATGTTGACGACCACGTTCGCGGTCTTGCGGCCGACGCCCGGCAGGGTCTCCAGCACCGCGCGGTCGTGCGGCACTTCGCCGTCGTGATCCCGGAGCAGGATCTCGGAGAGCGCAATGACGTTCTTGGCCTTGCTGTTGTAGAGACCGATGGTCTTGATGTGGTCCTTGAGGCGCGCCTCGCCCAGGTCGATCATCTTCTGCGCCGTGTCGGCGACCTTGAAGAGGCCGCGGGTCGCCTTGTTGACCCCGACGTCGGTCGCCTGGGCCGAGAGCACCACGGCGACCAGCAACGTATAGGGGTTCACATACTCCAGCTCGCCGCGCGGCTCCGGGTTCGCAGCCGCCAGACGATCGAAGAACTCCGCGATCTGGGCCTTTTTCATGGCCGGCAGTCTAGAGGCTTTTCCACCCGCTTGAAATCCGCCGCGGACCGCCATGTCCCTGCCAACATATTATACATTTGTAAAATACGCTGCGCCCAGGCCAGGTGCCGACCGCTGCGGTCTGATTTGAAGCCGATTTTGACCGGCTGCCGACAGAGTCCTATCCTCGGCCCCATGACCGAGGACCGAGAGACCGAAGACCGCGGCGAGGA
>JASJAL010000413.1 GCA_030067055.1 Kiloniellales bacterium
GACGCCGTCGCCCTGGGCTCGCCGCACTTCTCCTACGAGGAGTTCGGCCGCCTGGAAGCTGCCCTGAAGGGCCGGGAAATCACGCTGCCCTTCTACGTCTGCACCGGCCGTCACGCGGTCGAACGCCTCGATGCGGAGGGCCGACTGAGGCCCCTGGAAGAGGCGGGGGTCACCCTCGTCACCGACACCTGTGTCGTGGTGACGCCGATCCTGCCCCGCGACGGCGGGGTGCTGATGACCAACTCCGGCAAGTTCGCCCACTACGCGCCGGGCACGATCGGCTACGGCGTGGTCTACGGCAGCCTGGAGGACTGCGTCGCCACCGCGGCCGACGGCCGGGTCACGCGGGACGAGTCCCTGTGGCGATAGCGGTCGGCGACATCCCCGAAGGGCGTGATGGCGCCTCTGTCATGGCCGGCTCGGGGCGAGCCCGCCTAAGATGCCGCAGCACCAGACATCGCAACGGCCGGGGGACCCCATTTATGCGCCGCATCAGCCTGCTGCTCACCCTCCTGCTCGCCGCCTGGAGCGTGGCACCAAAGCCGACCTCGGCCGTCGAACTGGCCCTGGTCCTGCTCAACGACGTCTCCAAGAGCATGGACACCGCAGAGTTCGCCATGGTCAAGGCAGGTTATCGCGCGGCCTTCTCAGATCCCGAGGTCATCGCCGCGATCGGAACCATCGCCGGCGGGGTCGCCGTCGCCTACGTCGAGTTCTCCGGCAAGCGGGAGATCAAGCTGGTCCAGGGTTGGGACGTGCTGAGCGATGCCGCCTCCGCCAGCGCCTTCGGCGACGCGATCGCCCGCGCACCGCGCTCCAGCGCCGGGAACACGGCGATGGCCGCCGGCCTCGTCGGCGCCACTCGACTCTTGACCCAGGGCGACTTCGGCAGCGCCCGCCGGGTCATCGACATCGCCAGCGACCATCCCTCGGATGGCGGGCGTTCCGCATCCGCGCGGGACGCCGCGGTCGCGGCCGGGATCACCATCAACGCTCTGCCGATCATGAGCGCCGGACCCATCGGCACCTTCGACGGCCGCATGACCTATTCCACCGCGGAGTGGGGCGCGGGCGGAATCGCCGGCTTCTACCGGCACAACGTCATCGGCGGCGACGGCGCCTTTCTGGTCGAGGCCAGCGATTTCACCGCCTTCGGCGAGGCGCTCAAGCGCAAGCTTCTGCGCGAGCTGATCGCCTCGGACGACGAGAAGGTATCGTCGGGAACGAGACGCGCTGCCCTGGTCGAGTAGCGGCGGCGCGGCCCGAGAGATCTGGAGGACAGCCCGCGATGACGGGAGCCGCGATCCAAGGCGAGGTCCTGCTACCCGGCGTCGCCGAGGGCGCCGTCCTCAAGCTCGACCGTCCGATCAGCTTCTGGGGCGGAGTCGACCCGGAGACCGGCCGGATCGCCGACCCGCGCCATCCCCAGCACGAGCAGACGGTCGGCGGGCGGATCCTGGTGATCCCAGAGACAATCGGCTCATCCTCGGGGTCCGCGGTCATGCTGGAGCTGATCGCCCGGGGGCTGGGACCGGCGGCGGTCATTCTCGGCAAGCCCGACGCGATCTTGATCCTGGGGGTCGTGGTGGCCAGGGAGATGGGCTACCGCAACCCGCCGCCGGTGCTTCTGCTGCCGTCGCAGGGCCAAGCAGCTTTGTCTAGCGGCCAGACCTGCCGGATCGGATCGGGTGGAACGATCGAGACCGACGCCGCTCCGGCCGTCTCTGCGTGACGTCGACCCGCAAGCAGCGCTCGCAGGCCCGGTCACATGGCAGCGGGACGAACCCCCGAGAGGCTGCGCGAGAGGAGACCCTGATGATCGTCGAACCCCGGGGGCGTCGAGAAATCCGCCGCTCGGCGCCGGCGTTTATGCGCCCAGGAAGTCCTCGTAGGCCAGGCCCTCGGTCGGGCCGATCAGCTTTCGGTCGACGAGGTCCGCGTGCAGGATCTGGACCTCCCAGCGCACGTCGATGCCATGGCTGCTGCCCAGCATCGCCGGCGGGTAGAGCGCCGCGAACATGGGGTCGAAGCTCAGGCGGTCGTTGAAGTAGTCCGCGATCGGCATCCTGGCGGGGATCCGATCGACCGTCTTCTCGTAGAGCACGACGCCGCGCATCGGCTCCTGGAAGGACACCGCAACTGCTTTGCGACCAAGCAGCTTCCGATACTGGCCGCATTCCAAGTTGCCGGCGACGATCCGCAGGGTCACGTCCTCCAGCGGCACCCGCGAATGCCCGGCGACCAGATCGGAGACCCGGTAATCGACACCGCGTTCGATGCGCGCTGGCAGAGGCGCTAGACGGAGCTGCATGTACCCGCGCAGCTGGCGGCGCATCAAGAACCAGATCCCCGCACCAAGTGCGCCGCTGCCGATGAGCGCCGTCAAGAGGGGGATTTTGAAGCCGCCGTTGCTGCGTTGGTGCGAGTAGAACCAGGTCGCGGCCTCCGGCGAGAACTGGTCGTGCACGCCGACCGCCGCATTGGCCAGCACCACCAGCCCGCCGACCACGACGAGCCCCAGGGTGATCATCCGGTTCAGCGGCGGGATCGCCTTGAGGTTGGCGAAGAAGCGGAAAGCGTCTTTGGGCTCGATGATCTCCGCCGCTTCGCTGTTGAGCGGCGGCTTAGCGCCGATCCGGATCAGCTGCTCTTCGGAGACCTTGGTATCGAAGACCACGGCGTCGTTGACCCAAACCTTGGTGTGCAGGCGCAAGTCGACGTGCTTGCCGGCGTAGCTGTAGAAGCGCAGCTTACTGGCCGGGATTTGGAACTCGGTCTCACCGCTTTGCACCTGGAAGGCTTCCCAGTGCAAGGTATGGCTGCTGCTGATTCCGTCGCTGCGTTTGACCTCGACCGTAGCGTCCAGGTGGAACTCGGCGTCATGGCCAACCAGCTCCGGATCGTTCACGCGGACTTTGCAGACAAGGGGGGCTGAGCTGTCCGTCTCGTCCCGCGCAAGCTCCATGTCGATGGCTGCGGTCATGAGTCACTCCGTCCTGGCGGCCTGAGGAAAGGAGAAATAGGGAAAGGACGAGCCCTCGCGTCGAGAGGGACCCGGCGCGGGAGACGGCTAGTCGTCGACCGCCACCAAGGCGATCCGGAAGCCGCCGTAGCGCTTCTTGAGCGCCATTCGCAGGGTAAACAGGATGGTGAGCGCGTAGATCGCCATGCCGAAGATCTGGCCCACCAGGTTGAGGGTGGCGCGTTCCACACCCAAGGCCCCCAGGGCGAAGCCCAGGATAAGCCCCAGGACCAGGAGCGCGATGGTCCCGAGGATCGCGGTCCTCCAAGCGATCAGCCACCAGACCGCAAGCACGCGGGTCCAGGTGGGCTCCAGGTCGCGATCTACGTGGTCGGCCATGGCTTAGCCCCGCTCATGAAATCCCAATGGCGGGCCTATAGCACGAAGCGGAGCGACAACGCTCAAGAGTTTCGTGATCCGAGCCAGGGGCCGATCTAGCCTTCGCAGAAGCTCAGCGAGACCCCGTTCCCGGCCACCGGATCGAGCAGCACGGTGCTGTCCTCGTCGTCGAAGGGAATCCCCGATTCCGAAAGGCAGGACCGCACCGCCGCCAGGCCTTCGACCTCGATCGCAAGGTGGGCGATGAAGGGCGGCTCGGCTGGCACCTCGAAGTCCAGGAGATCCGGGTGGAGGAACTGGAGGGCGGCATCGCCGAACAGCAAGTCCGACGCTTCGGGCTTGACGAAGAAGACGTCGACGTCCCGGCCCCAGATCTCGGCATAGGCCCGGGCCGTGGCCTCGGGATCCTCGACCGCGACCGTCACCCGACCGATTCCCAGCGCCGTGTTCGGATGCACCGTCCACTGCGGTTGCCAGACCAGGTCGCGGCTCAGGTGCTGACAGAGAAAAGCCTTGAGGCCGGGAGTCGCTTGCGGCGGCAGGTGCACCAGGCTGAAGGCCGGCAGGGCGTCGCCCTCGGGCAGCTCGAGGATCCGCTTCAGGTCCTTGGGACCGTCGATCGCGATGCCACGGGCGGTCAGCTCGGCTGCCGCCGCCACCGCGTCCTCGGTCGCGAAGGCCAGGCCCAGGGCACCTTCGCGATGCTCCAGAAAGCGGTCCAGGTCGTTGGTGAACTGCCCGGGATCGACGATGCCCAGCAGCTCGATATAGTCCTGCTGGAACATGATGCAGTAGTTGGCGGTGCCCCAGCCGATGTGCCGGCCGCGCGGGGTCACCGTGAAGCCGAGCCGGGTCCAGGTCGTGCGTGCGGCTTCCAGATCGCGCACGCCGATCAGGGCATGGTCGATCCCGGTGATGGGGTCCTGGCTCACGTTCGGGAGCTAGCGCAGCGCCGAGGCGATGTTGCCGCCGTCGACGTTGACGATGGCGGCCGTAGTCTTGTCGGCCAGGGCAAGGTCGACGAAGACCCGGGCGACGTCGTCGGCATGGACCTCGCGATGCAGCAAGTTGTCGCGCAGCAGCTCCTCGCTGCTGACCCCGCGGGCCAGGGCCCGCTTGGCGATGGTCTCCTCGGTCAGGACGCCGCTGCGCACGCCCTCTGCGCTGACCGCGTTGGCCCTGATGCCGTCGACCCCGTAGTCGACCGCGAACTGCCGGACCAGGGCCAGGGTCGCCGCGTTGGGCAGGCCATAGGGGCCGGCCCCGGCGCTGGGATTGATCGCCTGGCGCGAAGTGTTAAACAGCAGCGCGCCGCCAGTTCCTTGCTGCAGCATGATGCCGACCGCCGCCTTGGCCGCGCGGTAATGGGCGAAGAAGTTGAGCTCGAAGGATTGCCTGATCTCGGCCTCCTCGACCTCGCCGATGCGACCCTGCCAGGTCTTGCCGGCGTTGGAGACCAGGATGTCGAGCCCACCGAAGGTCTCGCAGACCCGCTCGAAAGCCTGGGTCAGGTCCGCTTCGTCGGTCACGTCGCAGCGGATCGCGAGCGCCCGGATCGCCTGGGCGAAGGAGCGCATGCCGTCCAGGTCGAGGTCGACCAGCGCGACCTCGGCGCCCTGAGCGTGGAAGGCCCGCGCCGTGGCCCGGCCGATCGCCCCGGCGCCACCGGTCACCACCGCGACCTGGCCGGCCAGCGGTCGTGACTCGGTCTCCCAGGGTGCCGCGCCTTCGCCGAGGGCATACTCGGCATCGAAGATCTGGGACTCCTCCAGACTTTCGTATTGGCTCAGGGACTCGGCGCCGGCAATCGTGTCGATCGAGGCCTCCATCACGTCGGCCGCCGCCGCCGCAGTCGCGGCATCCGGGCCGGCGGCGAAGAATCCGAGGCCGCGCACCAGGGCGATTCGCGGCAGAGGGTCTTGGAGCCGCTCACCGCTGGTCAGCCGTTGGGCATGACGCCGGAAGTAGTCCCTGTAGTCGGCCGCGTAGTCCTCGATTGCGCGCCGGGCCGCCGAAGCGAAGGCCGCGCGGCGGCCGAGCTCGGGCGCCGGCAGGATCACCGGCCAGGGCTTCGTGAAGGGCAGATTTTGCGGGGTTGTCGGCCCGGCCTGTGCGTAGCGGGAAAGGTCGATCCCGTTGACGAAGTCCCGGATCACCTCGCCGCTGCGAAATGTCAGGACGCAGCGCCGGTAGCGGTCGCCGACCCCCTCGGAAAGGGCCAGGGAACCGCGCAGGATCGGCGCGATCTCGGCCGGCTCCGCGAGGCGCCGCGGCAACTCGACCGGCGCGAAGACCCGGCGCTTGCCTTTGCGCAGGCGGCGTTGGGCCAGGCTGATCAGGCTGACCATGCGCTCGTAGGACTCGCGGGCATCGTCGCCAAAGGTCACGATGCCGTGTTTCATCAGAACCAGTCCCTCGGCCTCCGGTTTGGCGTCGAAGGCGGCCTTGGCGGCCTTGGCCAGCTCAAAGCCCGGCAATGTGTAGGGAACCACCGCCAGGGTCTCGCCGAAGACTTCGCGGCACAGCGTCTCGCCCTCCGCCTGGTTGGTCAGGGCGAGGACCGCGGCGGCGTGGCAGTGATCGATATAGCGCGGCGGCAGCAAGGCGTGCATCAGGGTCTCGACGGGAGTTTCCGGCGCCTCGGGATCCAGGTGGTTGCGACGCTGGATCCTGACCCGGTCCTCGCCGCTCAGCTCCTTCAGGCTGTGCAGCGCGCGCAGCGGTTCCAGGCGCAAAGCCGGCAGGCCGGCGACCGTGATCTCGGCCATGTCGACACCCCGGCCCTGCATGCAGAGCACGTCGATCGATTCGCCGGTCACGTCCTTGATCCGGGTCTTGACCGATGTGCTGCCGTCAGCGCCCTGGGCCACCAGGCGCCGGTCGCTGCCGATCAGACGGGTCGCATAGACGCGAAAGGCGAGATCGGCGGCAACGTCCCGCTCACCGAGTTCACGGATCAGCTCCTGCGCCTCGCCGTCCTTCCAACGACTTTCCGCGCCCCGGCCCTTGTCGCCTCGAGCCTTGCCGCCCCTGGGCTTGTCGGCCTGGGATTTTTCCTGCGCCTTGTCGGATTCCCGTTCGCCAAAGCGCATCGGACCGAGTTTCAGTCGATCGCCGCCTTTGCCTTCGACGCTCATCCGGGAAACCTTGCCTGGCTTGCGGTCAAGATTGGCCTCCAGCGTGGTCCGAAGGCGCCAAGACGCGGCCGGCGACCGCGGACAGCCGGGCCACCTGCTCGGCAGAGCGGACCTGCGGCTGGGTGATCAGGGCCGCATCGAGCGCCCGCTGGCAGCCCTTAGCGCAGGGCGCGTCCCGATCGCGCAGTTCGGGCGCCGTATGGCGCACCAAATTCCGGGCCTTGTCGGCGTTCTCGAGCAGAACCTTGATCACCTGCTCGACGCTGACATCGTCGTGGTCGTCGTGCCAGCAGTCGTAGTCGGTGACCATGGCGACGGTCGCGTAGCATATCTCCGCCTCGCGGGCGAGCTTGGCTTCCGGCATGTTGGTCATGCCGATGACGTCGCAGCCCCAGGACCGATAAAGCTCGGATTCCGCCCGGGTCGAGAACTGCGGGCCCTCCATGACCAGGTAGGTGCCGCCGCGATGGTGCGGGATCCCGAGCCTGGCCGCCGCGGCCTCGAGGTGGTCGCCCAGGCGGCCGCAGACCGGCTCGGCCATGGAGACGTGTGCGACCAGGCCCTCGCCGAAGAAGCTCTTGTTGCGGGCGAAGGTGCGGTCGATGAACTGGTCGACGATCACGAAGGTGCCCGGCGCCAGGTCCTCGCGCAGTGAGCCAACGGCGCTGACCGAGACGATCTCGGTGACGCCGCTGCGTTTCAGTGCATCGATATT
>JASJAL010000414.1 GCA_030067055.1 Kiloniellales bacterium
TAGCGCCGGTCCATGGCGTCGAACCCGAGGCGGTCGACGTCGAGCCGTCGCAAGCCGCGGTCGGCGACCTCGGCGTCGATGCAGGCCTCGCCGTCGACCGCGGCGAAATCGCGGACCCGACGCAGCAGCCTGCCGGCGATCCGGGGCGTGCCGCGCGAGCGGCGGGCGATCTCCTCGGCGCCTTCGGCGGTGATCTCGGTGCCCAGGACGGAAGCGCCGCGGCGCACGATGCCGCCCAGCTCCTCGGGGGAGTAGAACTCCAGGCGCTGCTGGATGCCAAAGCGCTCGCGCAGCGGGGTGGTCAGCAGGCCGGACCGGGTGGTGGCCCCGACCAGGGTGAAGGGCGGCAGCTCGATCCGCACCGAGCGCGCCGCCGGCCCCTCGCCGATCACCAGGTCGAGCTGGAAGTCCTCCATCGCGGGATAGAGGATCTCCTCGACCGCCGGCGAGAGCCGGTGGATCTCGTCGATGAAGAGCACGTCGCGCGGCTCGAGGTTGGTCAGGATCGCCGCCAGGTCGCCGGCGCGCGCGATCACCGGTCCCGAGGTCGACCGGAATCCAACACCCAATTCGCGCGCCACGATCTGTGCCAATGTGGTCTTGCCAAGCCCGGGCGGGCCGAAGAACAGCGCATGGTCCATGGCCTCGCCGCGGGCGGCGGCCGCCTGTACGAAGACCCGCAGGTTCTCGCGCAGCCGCGCCTGGCCGACGAAGTCCTCCAGGCGCTGCGGCCGCAGGCTGGCCTCCGCCTGATCGGTGGCTCCGGTCTCCGGCGCCACGAGACGGCCATCCGAACGGGGATCGGTCATGACGCCAGTTCCTTCAGGCCCTCGCGGATCAAGGTCTCGACCTCGGCCTCGGCGCCCAGGCGACGGCTCGCCTCGACGACTACGCCGAAGGCCTCGCTACGCCCGTAGCCGAGGTTGACCAGGGCGGAGACCGCATCCTCGGTGGTCGTCTCGACCCCGCCTTCGGTCGCGACCAATACTGGCCCGAGCGCGATGCCGTCGACCTTCTCGCGCAGCTCGGCGGCGATCCGTCCGGCCAGCTTCGGGCCCACTCCGTTAGCCCTGGCGAGGGCAGCCTTGTCCTGCGCGGCGATCGCCTTGGCGAGCTCCTGGGGCGGCAGGGCCGAGAGGATCGCCATGGCGTGCCGCGTGCCGACTCCCTGGACCGTCTGCAGCAAGCGGAACCAGTCCTGCTCGGCCCGGTCGATGAAGCCGTACAGACGGATCTGGTCCTCGCGCACATGGGTCTCGATCAGCAGGCTGACGCCGCCGCCCTTGGCCGGCAGCCGGCCGAGGGTCCGGGCCGAGGCATAGACCAGGTAGCCGACGCCGCCGACGTCGAGGATCATGTGATCCTCGTCGGTGAAATCGACCAGGCCGGTCAGCTTGCCGATCATGCCGGCTCCTCCAAGGCCGCCGTCTCGCGGCGGGCCGTGTCGTTCCAGCGCCGGCGCGTCGCACGGTGGTGGACATGGCATATGGCCACCGCCAGCGCGTCGGCGGCATCCGCCGAGCGCACGCCGCAACCCGGCAGCAACTGGCGGACCATGACCCCGACCTGCTCCTTGCTCGCCTGGCCGGTCCCGACGATCGACTTCTTGACCACCAGCGGCAGGTACTCCGACACCGCCAGGCCGGCCAGCGCCGGAGTCATCAGGGCGATCCCCCGGGCCATGCCCAGCTTGAGGGTCGAGTCCGGGTTGCGGTTAACCAAGGTCTCCTCGACTGCGGCTTCCTGCGGCGCCTGCGCCGCGATCATCGCCAACAGCGCCTCGTGTAGTTCGCGTAGCCGCCGGTCCAGGGACTGGGCCGGATCGGCCTCGATCACGCCATGCGCCACATGGCGAAGGCGATTGCCCTCGGCCTCGATCACGCCCCAGCCGGTGCGCCGAAGCCCGGGGTCCAAACCGACCACCCGCATGCTCTCCCCTCCTTCTCCACCTTCGCGGTCAGGCCGTCATTCGAGCCAAGACCTCGTCGGCGATTTCGAAGTTGGCCGAGACTCTTTGCACGTCGTCGCTGTCCTCCAGCGTGTCCAAAAGCTTGATCAGCCCATCGGCCTGGGCCTCGTCGACCGGAACAGTTGTCTGCGGCTTCCAGGTCAGCCCGGCTTCCCGCGGCTCGCCGAATCGTGCGGCGAGCGAATCGCGCACCTCCGAGAACACCTCCGGCGCGCAAACGACCTCATGGCCCTCGGCGTTGGACTCGACGTTGTCCGCGCCGGCTTCGGCCGCGGCCTCGAAGATACCGTCGGCATCCGCGGCATCGCCGCCGTAAAGGATCGAGCCGACCCGTTCGAACATGAAGGCGACGCTGTTGGTTTCGCCCAGGGCGCCGCCGTGCTTGCTGAAGGCGGCGCGGACCTCCGAGGCAGTCCGGTTGCGGTTGTCGGTCAAGGCCTCGACGATGACCGCCACACCGCCGGGGCCGTAGCCTTCGTAGCGGATCTCCTCGAAATTGGTATCATCGTCACCGCCACTGGCCTTTTTGATCGCCCGCTCGATGTTGTCCTTCGGCATGTTCGCCGCACGCGCCGCCGCGATCGCTGTGCGCAGGCGTGGGTTCATGTCCGGATCCGGCAGGCCCGTCTTCGCGGCAACCGTCAGTTCGCGCGACAGTTTGGCAAACTGCTTGGCGCGCTTCTTGTCCTGCGCGCCCTTGCGAAACATGATGTTCTTGAACTGTGAATGACCGGCCATCGTCGCCCCAATCTACATCTCGGGGTGAAGTCGAGAAATTTACCATATTTTGTGGTGGACAACCTCGGACTTCGCCGAGGGATAGTCAACCAATATGGCGACATTTGGGCGTCCGAACCCAGCGATACCGGGCGATTCAGCGCAAAATGACGTCTTTACCGCGGTACAAGTCCGACCCGCCAGACTTCAGCGACAGGTAGACGTCGTATCGCCGCCGCGCGAACGAGGACAGATGCAGCCGAAGATAGAACTTCCGTATATCGATCCCGAGCCGCCGGGCACCGCAGGCACGATCGCCGAGGCGGAGATCGAACGGCTCCAAGCCGAGTTCAAGCGATTACTCCGCCACAATGAAGACTATCGCCAGATCTGCGGCGCTCTCACCCCGGTTCGCTGGGCGCAAGCATGCCCCCGACGCGGACCGGCTCGACGCGCGCCGCAAGGCCGTTGGCCTCCAAGGTCTCGACGAAGACCCCGCAAAGCGTGCCCGGGCCCTTGGCCGGCGTCAGGCGCTCGGTCGGCAGCTTGCGGGTGAAACGTGCGATCGGCACCGCTTTGTCCATGCCGATCACCGAGTCATAGTCGCCACACATCCCGGCGTCGCTGAGGTAAGCGCTGCCGCCCGGCAGGATCATGGCATCGGCCGTCGGCACGTGTGTATGGGTCCCGACGCAGAGCGAGACCCGGCCGTCGACCACGTGCCCCATGGTCATCTTCTCGCTGGTCGTCTCGGCGTGAAAGTCCAGCACCGCAGCATCGACCGTGGCGCCCAGGCGCTGTTTGGCCAGTTCCCGCTCGACGCAGGCGAAGGGATCGTCCAGCGGATCCATGAACAGCCGGCCCATCACGTTGAGGACCAGGACCTTCTTGCCGCCCGGCGCCTCGAAAACCGCGGCGCCGCGGCCGGGTGTTCCCTCCGGATAGTTTTGCGGCCGCAGCAGACGCGGTTCCCGGCCGATGAAGTTGAGGGCCTCGCGCTGATCCCAGGAATGGTTGCCG
Organism: Kiloniellales bacterium; assembly: GCA_030067055.1. Next base: position 3,707 of record JASJAL010000414.1, read on the forward strand.
CCCGTGATGACGTCCACCCCTGCGGCGAAGAGCTCCTGGCAGACTTTCTCGGTGATGCCGAAGCCGCCGGCGGCGTTCTCGCCGTTGGCGATGACGAAATCCAGGTCGAGCTTGCGGCGCAGCCGTGGCAGATGCTCAACCACCACCTCGCGACCGGAGCGGCCATTGATGTCGCCGCAGAACAGAATCCTCATCTCCGTTCCACTCCCGCCGCGCCGCGTTCCGGCGTCATCACCTCACGCTCGGTGACGATCCAGTCGAGGGGCTCGTCTCCGGCCTCGACCGGAACTGCGTCGACTTCCTGGGCCGCGAAGGCAAGACCGACCGCGAGGACCGGTCGGCGTCCGCGCAGGGTTGCAAGGGTCCGGTCGTAGAAGCCGCCGCCGTAGCCGAGCCTGAAGCCCCGGCGGTCGAAGGCGAGCAAAGGCACCAGCAGGAGATCGGGCTCCAGCACCGGGCAATCCGCGCCCGGCACCTGCGTGCCGAAGGCCGCCGGCTCCAAAGAGACATCAGGCTTCCAGCCGCGGAAGACCAGCGGGGCACCCGATTCGACCACCACCGGAAGGCAGAGCCGTTGGCCCCGCGTCGCCAAGGCCGAGAGGATCGGGCGCGGATCCAGTTCGTCGCGCAGCGGCCAATAGCCCGATACCGTCGCGTCGGCGGGGATCGCAAGCGAATCGAGCAGACGCCTGCAGACCACGGCCGAAACCCCGCTGCTTGCAGCCTCGCGCCGCCGCTGCCGAGACGTGCGCCGCAGGGCGGCCTTGGCTTCGAAAATCTCGGTCATGAACTCCAGGTAACCCGGAAACGAGAGCGGACAGGAAGGGCGGTGCCGTAAAGGCCGTTGGCCGGATATCATCCTCTGTGGCCTGCTTACGCAGGTGGGCGCCATATACCGAAACCACGGCTCCGGCAGGGACAGCTCCCTAGAGGGTCGTATTGGCCCCAGGGATCGAAAGGCCTGACGCACCCCACAGCACCGCCGATGACTATGCTATCTAGGAGGTCCCGAGCGTCGCGGCAATGCGTTCCAGGCGCTGCGCGCAGGCCTCGAGGGCCTCGGCCACCTCGACTTCGCGCTCCTCGAAGGCGGCAATGACCTCCCCGTTGGCCTCGCCATTGCCGTTGCCGGCCGGGGCGTCATTATTCATCGCCTCGTGCAGCTCGTCGGCGATCAGCAGGCTCGCCATCACCAGTAGGCGCGGCTCGCCGATCTGGCCCACCGCCGCGGCTAGGTCGTTGACCCGCCGATCCACGTAGGCGCCGAGCCGGCGGAGATGGTCCTCGTGACCGTCGTCACAGGCGATGTCGTAGTTCCGGTTGTTGATCGTCAGGGTGATCTCGGCCACGTCAACTCTCCAGCATGCTCTGGATCCGCTTGATCGCACGGTCCAGCCGGACCGCGACCTGGTCCGCGGCCTCGTTCAGTTCCTCGTTCTCTCGCCGCGCCTGCTCCAGCGCCTCATTGAGGCGCGGATCTTCGACCTGCGCGGCGGGCGGGCTATCGACCGCGGCCCGTTCAAGGGCGTCAGTCGCCGATTTCAGACGCTGTGCTGCTTCGATCAGACGGGACATTTTCGCTGCTGCCGAATCCCAGAATTCTTCCCCAAACCAAGGATCTGCAGGATAGGCGCTGGCGCAGGCGCGGGTCAACCGAACCGGGGCCGCACGGGCGCTCAGGCGACGGATAATGCCGGTTGACGCTCCAGGGCGGTGGCGGCATCTTGCCCGCCCAAGACGGGCAAGACCCAAGACGAGGCCGAATCGAGCCGGGCGGGGACTGGCCGGGATCGAAATCGCGTCGGGGTCAAGGACGCGGGGAGACGGATGCGGACCCCCGCCGCATCAGAGCAAATGGCAGGTCATTCAATGAACGTTAGGCCTTCAGGGCTTTCCGACTCCGAGGCTGCGCCCGGAGCGACTCACAAGGATATGGCGAATGCCATTCGCGCGCTGGCCATGGACGCCGTGCAGAAGGCGAACAGCGGCCACCCCGGCATGCCCATGGGCATGGCCGATGTTGCGACCGTGCTGTTCTCGCGCTTCCTGAAGTTCCAGGCCGAGCGGCCGGACTGGCCGGACCGGGACCGCTTCGTGCTCTCCGCCGGGCACGGCTCGATGCTGCTCTATGCCCTGCTCTACCTGACCGGCTATCCCGGGATGACCCTGGAGGAAGTCAAGAACTTCCGACAGGTCGGCGCCCGCACCGCCGGACATCCCGAATTCGGCCTGGCGCCGGGCATCGAGACGACCACCGGACCGCTGGGCCAGGGCCTGGCCAACGCGGTCGGGATGGCGCTGGCCGAGCGCCTGCTGAACGCTCGCTTCGGTGACGAGGTCGTCGACCACCGGACGTTCGTGATCGCCAGCGACGGCGATTTGATGGAGGGCATCAGCCACGAGGCCGCCGCCCTCGCCGGGCACCTGCGCCTGGGGCGCCTGGTCGTGTTCTTCGACGACAACGGCATCTCGATCGACGGTGCAATCTCGCTGTCCGATTCGGTCGACCAGGGGCAGCGCTTCGAATCCTACGGCTGGCACGTTCAGAGGATCGATGGCCACGATCCGGAGGCCATCGCCCGCGCCACCGAAGAGGCGTTGGTCGAGGATCGGCCGTCCCTGATCGCCTGCCGCACGACCATCGGCTTCGGCGCGCCCAGCAAGGCCGGCAAGGCCTCTTCTCACGGCGCACCGCTGGGCGAGGACGAGATCGCCGGCGCCCGCGAGGCGCTCGGCTGGAGCCATCCGCCCTTCGAGATCCCCGACCCTGTCCTCGCCGCCTGGCGCAACGCCGGCGAAGCCGGTGCGACGGAGGCCACGGCCTGGGACCAGCGTCTAGCGGCGCTCGACCCGGCCCTGGCGCAGGCCTTCGAGGCCGCCGTGAAGGGCGAGCTCGCCGAGGGCTGGCAGGCCGCCCTGGCCGATCTGAAGAAGTCGCTGGCCGCCGAGGCCCCCAAGGTCGCGACCCGCGTTTCCTCCCAGAAGGTCCTGGAAGTCCTGACCGAGACGCTGCCCCAGCTGATCGGTGGCTCGGCCGACCTGACCGGCTCGAACGGCACCCGGACCGGGGCGCACAAGGTGGTCAGCGCCGAGGACTTCAGCGGCAACTACCTGCACTACGGCATCCGCGAGCACGGCATGGCCGGGGTCATGAACGGCATGGCGCTGCACGGCGGGTTGGTTCCCTACGGCGGCTCCTTCCTGGTCTTCACCGACTATTGCCGGCCGTCGATCCGGCTCTCGGCGCTGATGGAGCAGCGGGTGGTCTACGTCATGACCCACGACTCCATCGGCCTCGGCGAGGACGGTCCGACCCATCAGCCGGTCGAGCACCTGGCCGCCCTGCGGGCGATCCCGAACCTTAGGGTGTTCCGGCCTTGCGACAGCATCGAGACCGCCGAGGCCTGGGAGCTGGCCTTGAGCGCGCCGAACACACCTTCGGTGCTGGCGCTATCGCGTCAGGGCCTGCCGACCTTGCGCACCGAGACCTTCGCCGAGAACCATAGC
>JASJAL010000415.1 GCA_030067055.1 Kiloniellales bacterium
GCCGTGGTTGCCTCGGATATTGCGGCGCGCGACTACGCCGCGCCCTGCGATTCGGTCTGGATCGACCTCTCCAAGGGCCTGGGCTGCCCGGTCGGCGCGGTCCTCGCCGGCTCGACCGACTTCATCGAGGACGCCGTCCGCAGCAAGCACCTTTTCGGCGGCGCCATGCGCCAGGCCGGGATCATCGCTGCCGCCGGCGTCTACGCCCTGGAGCACCACGTCGAACGCCTGGCCGAGGACCACGACAAGGCGCGCCGCCTGGCCCAGGGCCTGGCCCAGATCCATGGCATCTCGATCGATCCGGAGACGGTCGAGACCAACCTGGTCTTCTTCGAGGTCGAAGAGAGCACCGGCCTGACCGCGTCCGAGCTCTCGCGAAGATTGGGGGAAGGCCACGGCGTGCGCATCGGCGCCATCGACCGGCGCCGCCTGCGCGCCGTCACCCACCTCGACGTGCCTGCGGACGGAATCGACAAGGCCCTGGCGGCCGTGCGCGCGGTCTTGGCGGGCTAGCAAACTTTCCCGCTGTCATCCACGGGCTTGACCCGGGGATCCATCCAGCAAGCGGCACGATGGATGGCCGGATCAAGTCCGGCCATGACAGCGGTGTGGGTGCAGACGAAGGCGGCAGGCCTCCGACTCACAAAAAGCTATAGGGATCGATATCGATCTTGAGGCGCAGGCTGCCGGGCAGCTTGACCTGGGCGGTCCAGGCGCGCAGCAGGTCCTGCAGCTTCACCTCGCGGCGGGCGCGCACGAGAAAGCGCCGGCGGTGAAGGCCGCGCAGGATGGCGAGCGGCGCCGGGGCCGGACCCAGGACCTGGAGGCCCTCGGTTCGCGGGGCGCAGCGGGCGAGGTCGCGCGCCGCGCGGTCGACCAGCTCCGGGTCGGGGCCGGAGAGGATCAGGGCGGCCAGGCGGGTGAAGGGCGGCATGCCGGCCTGGCGCCGCTGCTCCGCCTCGATCTCCAAGAAGCGGTCGCGGTCGCCCGAGACCAGGGCCTGCATCACCGGATGCTCGGGCTGGGTGGTCTGCAGCAGGACCCGTCCGGGTCGCTCGGCCCGGCCGGCCCGGCCGGCGACCTGGTGGAGCAGCTGGAAGGTGCGCTCGCCGGCGCGCAGGTCGCCGCCCATCAGGCCGAGGTCGGCGTCAACCACGCCGACCAGGGTCAGGTAGGGGAAGTGGTGGCCCTTGGCGACCACCTGGGTGCCGATCAGGAGGTCGAGCTCGCGGTCGCGGATCTGGCGCAGCAGCTCGGTCGCCGCCGCTGGGCCGGTCAGGGTGTCGCTGGACAGCAGCGCGGTCCTCGCCTCGGGATAGAGCGCGGCGACCTCTTCGGCCAGGCGCTCGACCCCCGGACCGCAGGCCGCCAGGGAGTCCTCGGCCTGGCAGGCCGGGCAGTGCTCGGGCAGGTTCAAAACGTGGCCGCAGTGGTGGCACTGCAGGCGGCCGACCAGCCGGTGCTCGACCAGCCAGGCGGTACAGTTCGGGCAGTCCAGCCGGTGGCCGCAGCTCCGGCAGAGGGTCAGCGGCGCGTAGCCCCTGCGGTTCAGGAACAGCAAGGCCTGCTCCCCGGCCGCCAGCGCCTCGTGCACGCCATCGCGCAGGGCCTCGGACAGCCAGCTCTGCCCCAGGCCCTCGATCCGCGGCGGCCGGTCCTGGCGCAGGTCGATCAGGCTGACCTCGGGCAGCCCGGCGGCGCCGTGGCGTTCCGGCAGCTGCAGCTCCTCGTAGCGGCCGCGCTCGACGTTGACGACGGTCTCCAGCGACGGCGTCGCCGAGACCAGGACCACGGGATGTTCGCCGAGCCGGGCCCGCACCACCGCCATGTCGCGGGCCTGGTAGACCACGCCGTCCTCCTGCTTGAAGGCGGGGTCGTGCTCCTCGTCGACCACGATCAGGCCCAGGTCCGGATAGGGCAGGAACAGCGCCGAGCGGGCACCCACGACGACCGGCGCTTCGCCCCGGGCCACCGATCGCCAGGTCAGCCGGCGCTCGGCGCCGGTCAGGTCGGAGTGCCATACTGCCGGCAGCACGCCGAAGCGCGCCTTGAAGCGCTCCAGCCAGACGGCCGAGAGCGCGATCTCGGGCAGCAGCACCAGGACCTGGCGGCCGCAGCGCAGCGCCTCGGCCAGGGCTTCCAGGTAGACCTCGGTCTTGCCGGCGCCGGTCACGCCATCGAGCAGTGTGACCGAGAAGCTGCCGGCCGCGACCTTGGTCCGCAGCGCCGCGGCGGCCTCGGACTGGCTCGAGGTCAAGTCGGGGCCGGGCCGCTCGGGATCCGGGCGCCGGAAAGGCGGTGGCGGCGGCAGCTCGACCGTCTCCAGTGCGCCGGCCTCCAGCAGGCCCTTGACCACCGAGGTCGAGACCCCGGCGGCACGCGCGACCTCGGTGGCCGGCCGGGCCGGGCCGGCGGCCAACTCGGCGAGGACTCGGCGCCGCGCCGGGGTCAGGCGCAGGCCCAGCGACTCGGGATCGGCGGCCGGACGCACGGCCATGATCGGCCGCGGCGGCAGGAAGGCGTCGCGCACGCTGAGGCAGAGCTTGAGGACCGCGCCCGGCGGCGTGACCGTGTAGTCCGCCATCCATTCGACGAAGCGCCGCTCCACCGCCGGCAGGGGCGGCAGGTCGAGGCTGCCAGTAATTGCCTTGAGCTTCGCCGCTGGCACCGCATCGGCGCCGGCCGGGTCGTCCCAGACGACTCCGACGACCTCGCGGTTGCCGAGCGGCGCCTGGACGACTCGGCCCGGCTCGAGTCTCTCACCAGGCGGCGCAACGTAGTCGTAGGTCCCCGCCAGGGGCAGCGGCAGAAGGACGGAAAGCCGTGCGCTTTCCGGGCCTTGCTGAAGACCGGGCAGGGCGGCGGCGGCGGAACTGGCGTGGCGCTCGGGCATCAGGTACACTCTAACGGTGCGAGCGCGCGCCGGCCAATCCGGCCGCAATCGCCCCGACCGGACGGCAAGCAAGCCTCCGGTCGATAGTTTCAGGAGGCTGGATGCAGTTCTTCATCGACACGGCCGACGTGGCCGAGATCCGCGATCTTGCGGCGACCGGACTGGTCGACGGGGTGACCACGAACCCCTCGCTGGTTGCCAAGGCCGGCCGGGATTTCTTCGAGGTCCTGGCGGAGATCTGCGAGCTCGTCCCGGGCCCGGTCAGCGCCGAGGTCACCGCCACCGAGCATCAGGCCATGCTCGCGGAAGGCCGGCGCCTGGCCCAGGTTGCCGACAACGTCGTGATCAAGGTGCCGCTGACTCCCGAAGGCCTGAAGGCCTGCCGCGCCTTCACCGACGAGGGCACCAAGGTCAACGTCACGCTCTGTTTTTCTCCCGCCCAGGCGCTGCTGGCCGCCAAGGCCGGCGCGCGCTACATCTCGCCCTTCATCGGTCGGCTCGACGACATCTCCGTCGACGGTCTGCAGCTGATCGCCGACGTGGTGGAGATCTACGATGCCTATCCGGCGATCTCCACCGAGGTATTGGTCGCCTCGGTGCGCCATCCGCTGCACGTGGTCGAATCGGCGAAGCTGGGCGCCCATGTCGCCACCATTCCGCCGGCCGTCCTGCGCGCGATGTTCAAGCATCCCTTGACAGACAAGGGATTGGCGGCCTTTCTCGAGGACTGGGCCAAGACCGGCCAGAAAATATTGAGCGATGACAATGCCGCGGAACCGGAGCGACGCAGCGCCTGAATCCACCGCCGACAAGCGGGCGGCCAGGCGCGACGGCGCCGGGCCGACGGAGTCCGAGGTTGCCGCCTATCTGCGGCAGCACCCGGACTTTCTGGAGCGCAACAGCGACCTGATCGAGATCCTGACGCCGCCGAGCCCCAATGCCGAACCGGCGGTGCGCGGGCGCGGCGCCGTGGTCGACCTCCAGAACTACATGCTGGACCGCCTGCGCGGCGAACTCGACGGCCTGCGCGACACGATCGACGACATGGTCGTCAACAGCCGCGCCAACCTCAACCACCAGATCCGGATTCACCAGGCGGTGCTGGCCCTGGTCGCCGCCCGCTCCTTCGAGCACCTGATCGAGACGGTCACCACCGACCTGGCGATTGTGCTCGACTTGGACGTGGTCACGCTTTGCGTCGAGCCGGCGGAGGGCAGCTTACCGCCGCAGCGCATCTCCGGACTCCAACGGCTCGCACCCGGGACGATCGACGAGCTCTTGGGCCGTAAGCGCTCGGCCCTGTTGCGTCCCGAGGTCGCCGGCGATCCGGAGATTTTCGGTGCCGCCGCCGGCTTGGTCCGCTCCGACGCTCTGATCCGTCTGGATATCTCGGACGCGGCCCCGCCGACCCTGATCGCCTTCGGCTCGCGCCAGCCCGACCACTTTCATCCGGGGCAGGGCACCGAGCTTCTGAACTTCCTCGCCCGGGTGCTGGAGATCACCATCCGCGCATGGCTGGACCTGCCGGCCTGACCGACCTGGAGGCGGCCTGCGCCGCCGATCTGCGCGACGCCGTCGCCGACTGGGCGGCCTGGCTCGAGCAGCAGAAGCGCGCTTCGTCCCACACCCTCGCAGCCTACCGGCACGACCTCGCCGGCTTCCTCGGCTTCCTGACCGAGCACCTGGGCCAGCGACCCGCCCTCAAGGACCTCGCCGAGCTGCGGCCCGCCGACTTCCGGGCCTGGCTCAGCGCGCGGGCGCGAGCCGGGCTCGGCCGCCGCTCCCAGGCCCGGGCGCTTTCGGTCCTGCGCGGCTTCTTCCGCTGGCTGCAGCGCGAGGGCCTGGTCGAGAACCCGGCGATCGGCAGCCTGCGCGCGCCGCGCCCGCCGGCGACTTTGCCCAGAGCGCTGACCCGGGACGAGGCCGCCCGAAGTCTGGAAGTGGTCACCGAGCTGAGCGACGAGGACTGGATCGCCAGGCGCGACCTGGCGGTGCTGATGCTGCTCTACGGCTGCGGCCTGCGGATCGGCGAGGCCCTGTCCCTGACCGCCGCCCAGGCGCCGCAGCCCGGCCAGGAGGCCCTGACCGTCCTCGGCAAGGGCCGCAAGGAACGCAGCCTGCCACTGCTGCCGGCGGTGACCGAGGCGGTGCAGGCTTACCTCGCCGCCTGCCCCTTCCCGCTGCGCGGCAAGGGTCCGCTTTTCCTCGGCAAGCGCGGCGGGGCGCTGGGCCCGCGGCGGATCCAGGAGAAGGTCAGGGAGCTGCGGATCTTGCTTGGCCTGCCCGAGGACGCGACGCCCCACGCCCTGCGCCATTCCTTCGCCACCCACCTGCTGTCCGCGGGCGGCGACCTGCGCGCGATCCAGGAGCTGCTGGGCCACGCCTCGCTCTCGACCACCCAGCGCTATACCGCGGTCGACAGCGACCGGCTGCTCGGCGTCTACGACGCCGCCCATCCCCGAGCCCGCGGGTGAGTGAGCCTCAAATGACTTCGATCGAGGATACGATGCCTTCAGCCGCGTCTTCGTAGCGGTCGTAGTAATAGAGTGACGCGGCGGTGAAGGTAATCAGGTAAAGCTTTTCGTCCTTGGTCATGCCGACAGCGAAGCCCTTCTGCTCCAGTCCATCTTCCAGAGCGAAGCTGTACTCGAAGCGGAAGCCGTCGAGAGCTCCAAACTTCCAGGGTCGCAGGTTGGTCGTTTCCAAATTGTACCAACCCGTGGTTTCCTTGGTCGCGACGAAAAGATCGAGCAGCTCCAGCGATGTCATGCGGCTATCGAAGACCGGGCGTTCCTCGTCGTTGTCGCCCGAGCCCACGCCCTCGACCAGGGGATCGCCACTCTCGATTCCCTTGTAGAAGATGACCTGATCGAGGGCGCTGCCGTTGACGGTCCAGAGCTCTAAATCGCCCGACGAGGCCTTGCTCCACTTGATCGGCGGGCTGACCTTGTAGACGCCGTCGATCGTTACCTCCTGGTTGGCTTTCACCAGGCTGTAGCGGGCGCAGCCGCCGACCAGAGCCAGCGACACCATGAGGCAGGCGAAGAGCGATGCACGGATCATGATGTAGACAACTCCTTGATCAGGTGCTCGATCACGAGGCGGTCCTTGGCACGAGGCCGCAGTTCGAGGTAGCGGCGGAAGGCTTCGATGGCCTTCTGCGGCTCACTCCTCCGGTTGGAAAGCACGCCCAGCGAACGATAGATCTCGGGCGGGGCCGATCCGGCTTGCTCGAGCGCGATCTCATAGTTCTCGAGGGCAGTTTCTTCGTCTTCGTCCTTGCCCCGCAGGCGATAGAGTTCCCCCTTGAAGTAGTAGAGTTCCGCCAGGTTCACCTCGTCTTCGATCAGCATCTCGATCAGCATCTCGCTGCGATCGAAATCCCGCAGGTTGAGTTCGTCTTCCAAGTAGGCCGCCCGGCGGGGCATCATCATCTCGATGAAGGAGTCGCGCCCCACCACGGATTCGGTATTCATCTGCTGAAAGACCCTGTCACCGAGATCTTCCAGGGCGGCCTGCCGCTCTTCGGAAGGCGGATGCGTGGAATAGAACACGGGTTGGGAGTCCTCTGCATCGGCCTCGCGTTCACGCAGAATCTGCGCCCAGACCTTCGAGACCTCCCGCGGATCGTAGCCAGCCTTTGTAACCAGCAGCATGCCGTAGCCGTCGGCCTCGCGTTCGTGCTCCCGGCTGAAGGCGAGAATGCTCTGCAGGACGGCGATATTCGCTATATTGCCGGCCAGATTGGCGTAGCCACCGTAACCGGCTTGTGCCGCCGCCATCAATGCGAGCTGAAAAACCGCCATAAAGTTCAGATTGGCCTCGACGTCGCGCATCCTTTGGAGCGTATGGCGCCGGACGTAGTGGCCGATCTCGTGTCCCAGGACGGCAGCTAGCTGTGCCTCATTGCGCATTCGCAGCAAGAGACCGGTGTAGATCACCATGGTGCCGTTGGGCGCCATCAAGGCATTGAAGTGCGGGTTCTGGACGATATAGACCCTGACGTCGCCGCAGAATTCTCCCGCGATCTGGCAAACGATCTGATCCACATAGTCGTCGAGCTCTTCGTCTCGAACAAGCTGGCCGGAGGTCTTCAGCCTGTCCTCCCAGCGATCCATCATCATCCACCAGCCCGCTTCGTCGCTGTCCAACGGCGGCCGGCTGCCGGCGGTCAGATCATCCAGACGATCGAAATTCCAGCTCGCGTCGTAGACGTCCTCGGAGTCGTCCTCGCGGCGGAAAACCCGCACAGTTCGGTGCTGTTCCGATTCCAGCGATTCGGTAACGGCCTCTTCCGACGTCTCATCTTCGAGAATGCCGCCCCGGATCAGGGGCTCCTCGTAGGTGCCCTTAGACTCGCATGCCGAAAGCGTAAGCGAGAGTCCAAGAACGACGAGGAGACGACAGCCGATCATTCCGGGAAATCGCTCAACAGCGTTTCCACCGATTCGGCCGCCGCCTCAGCGGTCCGCAGGTCTCC
>JASJAL010000416.1 GCA_030067055.1 Kiloniellales bacterium
AATGTTGTGTGCTAGGTAGATCGGCGCCGGCATGTATTCCGAGGTCTCTTCGCAGGCGTAGCCGAACATGATGCCCTGGTCGCCGGCCCCCTCATCCTTGTTGCCGACGGCGTCGACGCCCATCGCGATGTCGCTCGACTGCTCGTGAATGTAATTCTCAATCACGGCATGGCGCCAATGAAAGCCCTTCTGCTCGTAGCCGATGTCGCGCACCGCCGCGCGCACGACCTCCTGCAGCAGCTCGGAGGTCACGTCCTTCGGGCCGCGCACTTCGCCCGCCAGGACCACCCGATTGGTCGTGGTCATGGTCTCGACGGCGACGCGGGACAGCGGATCGTGGGCCAAGAAAGTGTCCACGACGGCATCCGAGATCCGATCGCAGACCTTGTCCGGATGGCCTTCGGACACCGATTCGCTGGTGAAGAGATAGTTGCCTTGGCGCACGCCGCGTCCTCCTTGAGTTCAGTGCGGTCTGCGGATTGCGGAGGCCAGAGGGGATCAATGGGCTCCGGCCCGGGACGGCGCGCGACCGACGACCTGCTGGTAGGCGTCAATGACGGTCCCGGCGGCCGGGAATGTGCCGTCGAAGGAAAACCCGCGTCAAGAGACAAACCGTCCCGAGCCGGTATGGTGCTTGCTAACGCTGCAGGAGAGCTGTTTCGATCTTGAGGTTCCGCGCTCCCGGGGAAAGACCCCCCGGGGCGCAAAACTCTCATGGCAGGGCTTCAGGAGCCCTTCCCGTTCCTTTCGTCTTGACCTTCGGACGCGGCAAGCGCCTTGGTCAATTCGAAGATCCGCTTGCGGACCTTGGGACTGGAAATCCGGTAATAGGCGCGGACGAGTTCGAGCGTCTCGCGCTTGGCCATGGGATCGAGCTCGGGGCCAATGGCCTCGAGCACCGGTTCCGTGCTGCCCCGGATCTGCCCCGGCGAACTACCGGCGACTTCCTCCGTCATCTCGTCGAAGAAAAAGCCGACCGGCACGTCGAGGACGCGCGACAAATCAAAGAGCCGGCTGGCGCCGACGCGGTTTGCCCCACGTTCGTACTTCTGGACCTGCTGGAATGTCAGGCCGATCGCTTCCCCGAGCTTCTCTTGGCTCATGCCAAGCAACGTACGGCGCAAGCGCACCCGGCTGCCGACATGTACATCGATCGGATTGGGACTTCCCAGGCGGTCCACACTACCTGATGAGCGGCCGCGAGCCATGCTGACCTCACCTGTCTTGGTTCAACATTTAGGAGAATTTTTTTAATACGGCATGGCCTACTGGGTCAACCAAAGAGTGAAGCATTTCACACACGCGAAGCGATTTAGGATCTTCGGCCTATGCCTATGGTTAAAAGAACACCGAAACCAAGCAGAATTGCAAGGCTCAGATTGCCTAACGCCGCGAAGGCGGTAGGGCCGGTCGCAGGTCGCGGCAATCCAGCGTCGATGACACCGCGAGCCCCCAAGGGTAGAAAGCGACGAACCCGTCCATATCCGTCCACCACTGCGGAGATGCCCGAATTGGCTACACGTACCAGTGGCAGGCCTTCCTCGACGGCCCGCAGTCGGGCGCTGACGAAATGCTGATAGGGTCCGGAGCTCTCACCGAACCAAGCGTCGTTGGTGACATTCAGGAGCCATGCGGCCTCGCCCTCGCCGTCGGTCACCGCGCCGGGGAAGATTACCTCGTAGCAGATCAACGGTGAGACCGGCGGCAGTCCCTCGAACTCGAGGGTTTGGCGGCCGGGGCCGCGGCTGAAGTCGAGCCGCCCGTGGGTCAGTTTCGCCATGCCCAGGATCCGGGTGATCAGGTCGGGAACGTATTCCCCGAAGGGCACGAGGTGCTCCTTGTCGTAGACCGCCGTCGCCGCTCCGGCGGCGGACACCGCGGCCAGGCTGTTCCAGACCAGCGGCCCGCCCTGCGGATCGCGGGTCCAGCGCGGCAAGCCGGTGATCACGAGACCGTCTTGCGGGACCGCTGCCACCAGGCCGGCCATGGCCTCGGGGTTTTCGCCCAAGACGTAGGTGAAGGCCATTTCCGGCCAGATGACGTGGGTGATCCGGCCGGCGGCATCCTCGCCGTTCCCTGAGGCTTTCGCCGAGGCGTCGCCATCCCGGCTGAGCGTCACCAAGTCACGGAGGTGGCCCAGGCGCAGATCGTGCCGCCACTTCAGCCTCTGGTCCACCGCCGGCTGGACCAGCCGCAGGGTCACCCCGGGGACCAGATCGCTGCCCGGCTCCGGCGCGCCCGCCAAGCGGACCGTCCCACCGACCCAGACCAGGGCCAGCAGCGCCAGGCCGGCCACAGGCAGGCCCCACACCGCCCAGGCGCCACTCCGAACCGGCTTCCGATCGGCCCCGGGGCCCGCCCCCTGGTCGGCCCCGTGGTCGGCCAAGGTCGCGGGGGCGGCGGCCACCAGCACGGTCAGGAATGTCAGCCCCCAGACTCCGCCCAGTGCGGCGAGCTGAAGCATGGAGTCGGAGAAGGCCCAGACGGTGCCGGGCTGGTTCCAGGGAAAGCCTGTGAAGATCCAGCTGCGCAGCCACTCCAGGGCCAGCCAAGCCGTCGCCAGACTGACGATCCGGGCGGGACCCCGCCATAGGAAGCGCCTGGCGGCCGCCGCGGTGACCGCCGTGAACAGGGCCACAACGGCCGGCAGCCCGAGCACCGCGACCGGCAGGAACCACCAGAACTGCTCGGCGACGACCAGGACGGCGCTGCCGACCCAGAAAAGGCCCGCCAAGTGGTAACCGAAGCCGAAGCACCAGCCGACGGCCAGCGCCCGCCGGCTTCGCGCCGCCGCGTCGAGCAGCCAAACCAGCCCGGTGAAGGCCGGCCAGAGCAGGGGAACCAGGTAGAGCGGCGGCAGTGCCAGGGCTGCGAGCAGCCCGAGGCCGAATGCCGCGAGCGCGGCCCGCCTCGTCGAGAGACCCCCGAGGCCCCTGGCCAGACGGGGCAGCGCGCCGCGGCGCAGCGCGCCCACGGCCTCGGTCGTCACCGCTCCGACGCCTCTTTCTCGGCCTTGACCGGGGCCTCCGCCTCTTGCCGGGTCTCCGGAGCGCTCTCCGACACCGGCTCGGGCACTGCGTCGTCGGCCGACTCGGTCTCGCTCGGCGTGCGGCGCACCCGCAAACGCTTGATCCGCCGCGGATCGGCCTCCATGACCTCAAAGCTGACGCCCGAAGAGTGCAGAATCAGCTCGCCTCGGGTCGGCACACGGCCGGCGATGGTGGCGACCAAGCCGCCCAGGGTGTCGATGTCTTCCTCGCGTTCCTCCTGGGTCAGCACCTGGCCGAAGGCCTCCTCGAACTCGTCGACGTCGACCCGAGCGTCGGCGACCAGGGAGCCGTCCGGCCAGCGGACCAGGCGCGGGCCGGCTTCGGCGTCGTGCTCGTCCTCGATCTCGCCGACGATCTCCTCGACCAGGTCCTCGATGGTGATCAGGCCGTCGGTACCGCCGAACTCGTCGACAACCAGGGCCAGGTGGACCCGCGACAGGCGCATCTGCAGAAGCAAGTCGAGGACCCGCATCGAGGGCGCGACGAAGAGCACGCCGCGGGTCAGGCCAGCCAGGCTGAACTTGCGCTCGCTCTTGACCGCGGCCAGAACGTCCTTGATGTGGACGAAGCCGACCACGTCGTCCAGGTTGCCGCGATAGACCGGCACCCTGGAATGACCCTTGCCGCTGGTCACGGCGATGACCTCGTCCAGCGGCGCCGAGATGTCGACGCCGGCAATGTCGGCGCGCGGCACCATGACATCGTAGGCGGTGAGGTGACGCAGCTTGAGGATGTTGCCGAGCATCACGCGCTCGTGGCTGCCGATGGCGATATCGGCCTGTTCCTCGCGCTCGGTCTCCTCGATGATTTCCTCGATGGTGTCGCGCAGGCTGTTGTCGCCGTTGCGGCCCCGAAGGCGGCCGCGCAGCCGCGCCCAGAAACCGGTCAGCGGCGAATCGTCGCCGGACTGGTCCTTGGACTTAGAGAGATCAGACGTTTCGCTGGTCGCGCTCATTCGCATCTAGCCGCCGCCGCTTGCCTCCCGCTTCGGCGGCAACCCGTTGTCCTCCGAGACTTGATATGGGTCGGGCAGTCCCAGACTGCCAAGGATTCCTCGTTCCAGATCCTCCATGACCCGGGCCTCGGCCTCCGCTTCGTGGTCGTGGCCAAGCAGATGCAGGGTTCCGTGGACGACGAGGTGGCTGAAGTGAGCCGCCAGGGGCTTGCTCTGGGCCGCGGCCTCGCGACAGAGAGTCTCCCAGGCCAGCGCCACATCCCCGAGGATCAAGGCCATGCCGGGCGGCGGCGCGCTGCCGGGCGCCATGTTGGGAAAGGCAAGGACGTTGGTCGCGCTGTCGCGGCCGCGGTGGTCCCGGTTGAGCTGCCTCAGGGTCGCATCGTCGGCCAGAAGGATCGAGACCTCCGCACCCTCGAGGTCTGCTGCAGCCATATCCAGGGTCGCCGAAACCGCGCGCTCTGCCAGGGCCTCCGCCTCGGGCAGGGCCCGCGCCCAGTCACCGCCGTCGCGGCTGACCGGGGTCAGGTAGGATCTACTTCCGGGTTCGTCGCTCATTTCTGCCGGGGACCTTTAGCGAACATCCTCGTCCGCCACCCCCGCCTCACGGGCGGCACAGTCTTCACAGCGCCTCATCGCTTCGCGTCCCGGCCCCGACCGGCAGTTTCATTGGCCTTGTCCCGTGCCTCGTAGGCGCGGACGATTCGGGTCACCAGATTGTGACGCACGACATCTACATCAGTGAACTGCACAAGGGCCACGGAGTCCATCCCCGTCAGAAGGTCGACGGCGTCGCGCAGCCCGGAGAGCTGGCCCCGGGGCAGGTCCACCTGGGACAGGTCGCCGGTCACCGCCATCCGCGAGTTTTCACCCAGACGGGTTAAGAACATCTTCATCTGGACCGGGGTGGCATTTTGCGCCTCGTCCAAGATGATGAAGGAGTTCGCCAGGGTGCGTCCGCGCATGAAGGCCAGGGGCGCCACCTCGATCTCGCCGCTGGCCAGCCGGTTGGCAACCTGGTCGGCCGGCAGCATGTCGAAGAGCGCGTCGTAGAGCGGCCGGAGGTAGGGATCGACCTTCTCGCGCAGATCGCCGGGCAGGAAGCCCAGACGCTCGCCGGCCTCGACCGCAGGGCGCGACAGGATGATCCGATCGACCCGCCCCTCGAGCATCATGCTGACCGCCACCGCGACCGCCAGATAGGTCTTGCCCGTGCCGGCCGGCCCGATGCCGAACACCAGCTCGTGCTGCAGCAGGGCCTCGATGTAACCGGCCTGGTTGGCGGAGCGGGGCGTCACCTGGCGCTTGCGGGTCTTGACCGTAAGGGCGTCCTCGTGCACCGCCTCGGCGCCGGCCTGGCCTTCCGGCGCGTCACGGCTCAGGCGCACCACCGCGTCGACCTCGGCCTGGCCGACCTCCATGCCCTTCTCCAGCCGGGCGTAGAGCGCCTTGAGGGCGTGCTGCGCGGCCTGCACCAACTCCGGAGGCCCCGAGATCGCGAGGCGATTGCCGCGGGTCGCGACCGAGACCCCGAGTTGGGTTTCGAGGCGCGACAGGTTCTCGTCGTGCTGTCCGAAGAGCTGGGGCAGCAGGCTGTTGTCGTCGAACTGAAGCATCAGGGAATTGGCGTTCCGTGCCCGGCTCACGATGCCATCTCCACGGCGCCGGCCGCGCGGGCGCCATCCGGGAGGCCGTCTGCGCCCGATAGGCGCCCGGCCAGGCTGTTGGGATGGGCGCTTTCGATCCGAACCGGCAGAAGCCGACCCCTGAGCCGCGCCGGGGCCGCGACGTGAACCGCCTGCATGAAGGGGCTACGGCCGAGAAGCTGGCCCGCCCGCCGTCCCTCGGCCTCGAAGAGCACCTCGACCTCGCGCCCGACACAGCCCTGATTGAAGGCGATCTGCTGCTCTGCGAGCAGGTTCTGCAGCATCGCCAGGCGCTCCGCCTTGACCGCCTCCGGCACCTGGCCCGCCGCGTCGGCGGCCGGCGTGCCCGGACGAGGGCTGTACTTGAAGGAATAGGCCTGGGCGTAGCCGACCTCGGTGACCAGGCGCAGGGTATCGGCGAAGTCGGCGTCGCTCTCGCCCGGGAAGCCGACGATGAAATCGGAGGACAGCGCCAGGTCGGGCCGCGCCGACCGCAAGCGCTCGACCACGCGGCGATAGTCGGCGGCACCATGGCGCCGGTTCATCGCCGCCAGGATCTTGTCGGAGCCCGACTGCACCGGCAGGTGCAGGTAAGGCATCAGCACCTCCAGGTCGCGGTGGGCGGCTACCAGCTCGTCGTCCATGTCGCGCGGGTGCGATGTCGTGTAGCGCAGCCGCGCCAGGCCGTCGATTTCGGCCAGCGCCGAGAGCAGCCGGCCGAGCCCCCAGGTCCCGCCGCCGGGACCTTCGCCGTGGTAGGCGTTGACGTTCTGGCCCAGCAAGGTGATCTCCCGCGTGCCGGATTCGACCAGGCGTCGGGCCTCGGCCAGAACCGCCGCGGCCGGCCGCGAGTGCTCGGCACCACGGGTGTAGGGGACGACGCAGAAGGTGCAGAACTTGTCGCAGCCCTCCTGGACCGAGAGATAGGCGGCGGCTCCCTGCGGCCGGGCTTCCTCGGGCAGGTGGTCGAACTTCGATTCCGAGGGGAAGCTGGTGTCGATCACGCCGGCCTCGCTGCGGGCCGCTTCGGTCACCAGCGCCGCCAGGCGATGGTAGGTCTGCGGACCGAAGACCAGATCGACCTGGGGCGCCCGGCGCAAGATCTCTTCGCCTTCGGCCTGGGCGACGCAGCCGGCCACGGCAATCATCATCCGGCCGCCGGTCTCGGCCCGGGCCGCTTTAAGCTGGCGCAGCCGGCCGAGCTCCGAGAACACCTTCTCGCTGGCCTTCTCGCGGATGTGGCAAGTGTTCAGGACCACCAGATCGGCGGCGTCCGGCGTCTCCGTCGTGGAATAGCCGAGCGGCGCCAGCACGTCCGCCATCCGCAAGGAGTCGTAGACGTTCATCTGGCAGCCATAGGTCTTGATGAACAGCTTCTTGCTCACCTTCGAGGCCCCTTCTCCGGCCACCGCGCGCCCAAGACCGGTCGTCTCTCGGTCGGTCACGCGGCGGCGCTCTCCAGGATCTCCGGCCGCCGGGTCGGCCGGTCGGAGATCGCCGCGGCAACGCCTTCGGTCGCCACTCTCTGACAGTGTTCGCTCAGGGCCTTGCGGGAGCCGAAATCGTCAATCGTGACCGGGGGATGGAACTCCACCACCACCGTACAGCGACCCAGCGCCAAGGCCTGCCACAAGTGGCTCGCCAGGTCCATGTCACCGTACCAGGCGAAGAACGGCCTTAGATAGCGCCCCAGGGGCATGCC
>JASJAL010000059.1 GCA_030067055.1 Kiloniellales bacterium
TGGACCACGATGTCCTTGTAGACCTGCGCCCAGAGCGCCGCCTTGTGGCTGTCGACGATGA
Organism: Kiloniellales bacterium; assembly: GCA_030067055.1. The sequence continues at coordinate 62 of JASJAL010000059.1, forward strand.
CCGCCGGGATCAGGCCGACGTTGACCATCTCGAGCAGCTCGTAGTCCTCGAGCAGCTCGTCGACGGGAACGATCGGGATCTCCGGCTGGCCGCCCTCCCGGCGCGCCTGGTTCATTGCGGTGAGGTGCTCGTAGTAGCTGCTCGACTTGCGGATCTGAACCTTGGTGTCGACCAGGTCGTCCAGGCTCGCCACACCCGGCGCGCCGGGGCCCGTGACCACCAGTTCGTTCACGCCGGGATAGGTCGGGTTGGAGAAGTCGACCAGGGCCTGGCGCTCCGCCGTGATCGTCAGGTTGGCGATGACCAGGTCCCCCTTCCCGGCCAGCAGGAAGGGCAGCAGATCGTCGCGGGCCACCGGAATGACCACGACGTGGAGCGCACCGCGCTTGCTGCCGGTGAGCTTCGTGAGATGGTCTTCCAGGGCCCGCCCGATATCGATGGCCAGACCGGTACGCCGGGCGCCATCGTAGGTGAAGAAAAGCGGGTTGTAGGCGGTGAGCAGGCGGACGAAGCCGCGCTTGACCATGCCGTCGAAGTCCCCGGTCCATTCCTCCAGCGCGTGCTCGAGGATGGCGTCGCTGGCCTCGGTCCTCTCGGGAGCCCCGGCAGCCGCCTTTTCCTCTTCGGCGGTCGGGGTCTCGACGGCGGCCTGTTGGGCCCGGCTCTGGGGCTCCTGGACGGGCGCATCATCAGACCCGGGAAGTTCGCGGTAGGCGATCGCCGCGAGCACGATTACCAGGCAGCAGCCGACCAGGATCTCGGCGCGCCGCTTCTTTATCCAGCCAGGTTCCAGCCAGAATCGCATCTTGATCGGGAACCTAGCAGCGCCCGACCGGGAAGCCAAAGGCTATCGAAGGAGGTCCGGAGAGCGCCGCCGTCAATCCGTCAAGGACCGCTTCTCGGCCGCTATCCCGGCGATGCGGTCGTAGGCGACGTAGTACTTGTAGATGTTGCGCACATAGATCACCGGCTCGCGGCTTATGGTCCGGGCGGCGGCGATCTCGACCTGGCCGAACCAGCGGTTCGGGTCCAGGCCCATCTTGACCGCCCGGCGGCGCGCCTTGGCAATGTTGCCGGGCCCGGCATTGTAGGCGGCGAAGGTAAAGAGCATCTGGTCCAGGGTCGAGATCCCGGGGTCGCTGAAGTAGCGGTCCTTCAAGAACCGCAGGTATTTGACCCCGGCATGAACGTTGGGTTCGATCTCGTCGATGCCCTCGATCCCAACGTTGGGATCGGCGGCGGTGGTGGGCAGCACCTGCATGATTCCGACGGCGCCGGCCTTGCTCCGCTTGCTCTGGTCGAGCTTGGATTCTTGGTAGCCCTGGGCGGTGATCATCAACCAGTCGAAGTCGTACTCGCCCGCGTACTTCTTGATCAGCTTGACCGTTTCCTCGTAGCGCTCCCGCGCCTTGCCCGAGCGGACGTTGTCGATCCACTTGGTGGAGCCCAGGTAGCGCTTGAGCAGCACGTTGCCCAGCAGTGTGCCCTTGCGCGCTTCCTTGACGAAGGCGTTAAGCAGCTCCCGAAACTTGGGGCTCTCCTTGCGCAAGGCCCAGGCGATGTTGCCGTCACGGTGAAGCGCCAGGTCCTCATGCACCACAATGTCCTCGTATACCTGTCTCCAGAGCGCGGCCTTGTGGCTGTCGACGATCACCGCCGGGATCAGCCCGACATTGACCATCTCCAGCAGGTCGTAGTCCTCCAGGCGCTCGTCGGCGGCAACGACGGGAATTTCGGCCTGACCCGCGGCCTCTCGTTCGCGGTTGAGCTCGGAGAGATGCTCGAAGTAGCTGCTCGACTTGCGGATGTGGAGCTTGGTTGCGACCAGGTCGTCCAGACTGGTGACGTTCGGGGCCGCAGGCCCCGTGATCACCAACTCGTTCACTCCGGGGTAGGTCGGATCGGTGAAGTCGACCAGGGTTTCGCGCTCGGGCGTGATGGTTAGATTGGCCATCACCACGTCGCCCTTGCCGGCAAGCAGGTAGGGCAGCAGGTCGTCGCGGGCGACCGGAATGGTGACGACGTGGAGGGAACCCGGCTTGCCGCCGGAGGCCTTAAGCAGGTGCTTCTCCAGCGCCTGGGCCACCTCGATTGCCAAACCCTTCTGATCGACGCCGTCGTAGCTGAAGAAAACGGGATTGTAGACGGTGAGCAGACGGACGAAGCCGCGTCCGACCATCCCGTCGAAATCGCCGGTCCATTCATCGAGCGCGTGCTCGAGGATCGCGTCCTCTGCCCTTTTCTCGGATTCGGCTGCGGATGGTTCAGGGGACTGCGCCTGCGCGGCCTCGGCCACGACGCGGCCTTCCTCGGCCGAGATCGTCCCGGGCCAGATGAGAACGAGACTGAGCGCGGTCGCGAGGACCGCACCGAACGAGACCTGAAGCGGTTTTACATCCATGCCGATTCGAGCCCTGATCCAGCTTGTTTTGCGTGCCGAGACCTTAGCCAAAAAGAGAAGCGGTGGGAATCAATTGAACGCAAGCAAAAGGTTTAATTTCATTGAGTTAGCACGAATTCCTGATCTCCGAGCAATAGCGGTCCCTGCAGGATCCAGGGTCCAATATCCAGGGGGAAATCGTGATCCGATTCTGGCCTGGCGACCGGCGCGCCCTTGCTCAGAGCACCTGCTTGCGCAGCTCGGGGAAGACCTTGGCGACCTTGCCCAGGAGGTAGTCGCCGTAGGTGCCCTCGAAGGCCTGAAGGTCGGCACCGTCCCAGCGAGGCTCGCCGGCCGCCGGCGCCGCCGCCACTCTTGGCAGGGGCCGGATCTCGGCGGCGAAGTCGGGGTCGAAGAACAGCGGGAAGGACAGGCGGTCGTGGCCGCTGACATTGCGGACCCGGTGCGGGGTGGAGCGGAACCAGCCGCCGGTCAGGCGGTCCAGCATGTCGCCGATGTTGCAGACCAGGGTGCCGGGAATGGGCGGCGCCTCGATCCAGCCGCGCGGCGTCTTGACCTGGAGGCCGCCGTGGCGGTCCTGGGCGAGCAGGGTTAGCAGGCCGTAGTCGCTGTGCTCGCCCACGCCCCAGGTCTCGCTCACGTCGAGGCCGGCCGGCGGCCGCGCCGGGTAATGGAAGATCCGGAACAGGACCGTCGGCTCGGCGGTGTAGTGGTGCCGGAAATAGCCGGCCTCCAGGTCGAGGCCGAGGGCCACACCCTCCAGCAGAGTTTGTGCCGCGCGGGCGGTGGCCGCCATGTAGGCCTCGACCGCCGGGCGCAGGCCGGGCACCCCGGCGGGCCAAAGGTTGGTGCCGTGCAGCGGCCAGCCTGCGGCGACGCGCGGGTGGTCCGGCGGCAGCTCGGTCCCGAAGTAAAGCCCTTCCTTGATGTCCGGGCGCCCCGAGGTCAGCTCGGCACCGACCGGGAAGAAGCCGCGCCAGGCCGGCCCGCCCTTGGCCATGTCGATGGCCATCTTCTCCGCCGTGGGCCGGTCGAAGAAGTCCCGGCTCTCGGCCTCCAGGCACTCCAGGACCTCGTCCTCGACGGCGTGCCCCGCCACGTAGAAGAACCCGCTGTCCCGGCAGGCCGCCCGGATCGCCCGCGCGACTTCGGCGCGCGCGTTGGGATCGCGGCCGAAGAGCGGCGTCATGTCGATCACGGGCAGAGGGGCCTCCGTCATGGCGGAAACCTAGTCGATCCGGGCGCCGTCGAGAAGGTCAGTGCTGGGTCGCGAAAATCCGGCGCCGGGGCCGTGGGCGGAAGAAGAGCCAGCCGGCAAGGATCCAGATCGCGATCTCCAGCAGAAAGGTCCAGTGCAGCAAGAAGCTGAAGATCCAGTGCCGGTAGCGAGCCGGGACCTCGACCAGCTCGACCCGGCCCTCGGCCAGCGGCATCAGCCAGTAGACCGGCGAGGCGATGGAATCCAGCCCGAGGTGCAGGAGGATCCCGAGGAAGAAGGCCAGGGTCGCATCGCGCAGCAGGGTCCAGCCAGCCAGGCTCGCCGAGGCGATCAGCGGCAGGCAGAGCCCGGCCCAGAACAGCGGCCAGTGCGCCGGGTAGAGGTGGTGGTGCACCGTGCCCTCGTCCACGAGATGGAAGAGGAGCATGTCGACGTCGGGGATGACCGCGCCGAGCAGCGCCGGGAAGAGTATCTCGGGCCTGGGCCGGCGGCCCGAGAGCGCCCGCCCCATGATGTAGCCCGCTGGGAGATGTGCCGTAAGCATGACCGTGAAGATGGCGGACCGATCCGGCAAAAGCGGGCCGGAAGCTGGGAGTTCGCGGGGCCGAATCGTGGCCATCTTGGGGCGGCGGTCCGAGTCTGCTGACACCCCGAGTCCCGGTGTCTGACGCCAGGTCAGCCCATTTTCACCCCACTCGCTGTCATGCCCGTCTCTACCATCCAAATGTCGGCCAGGGGCGGGCCTTGGCGCAAAGAGGCGAGCGAGGGATCGGCTTCCGTCTCATCAAGCTTGGCGGGCTCCGCTTCGAGTCGCTTCGGCCTGATCGATTGTCCGGCGCGACGCGGAGCCGCGTCACGACCGCCAGCGGGGCTTCGGGTCCATGCATGTCCGCTATCCGATCTGGCTGCGCCGGGTGGATCGCCCCGGCGCCCGCGTCTTCGCGGTGCTTTTCGCTCTGGAATCGCTGTCCCGCGCCCTGCTGGTGACCGTCCTCTCGCTGCAGGCCCTGGCTCTGCTGGGGGACGCCCGCGACGTCAGCCTGGCCTTCACCCTGGTCGGGGTGACCGGGCTGCTGGCCAGCTTCACCATCCCCATGGTCGTCCGACTGCTGGCGCGGCGCTTCACCTACACTCTGGGCGCGCTGCTGCTGGTCGCAACGGCCGGGATGCTGGCGACCCTGACCCTGCCCGGCCAGATCGCTGGCATGCTTTTCCGGGTCTACGGCGCCTCCTGTCTGGCCGTGACCACCAGCCTCTACATCATGCAGTACATCAACAAGAAGGACCTGACCCGCTCCGAACCCTTGCGCCTGCAGTTTTCGGCCCTGGCCTGGACCCTCGGGCCCTGGCTCGGCGTGATGCTCTACGAGGAACTGGGGCCGAACTGGACCTACGGCCTCAGCGCCGGCGCGGCCCTGACCCTGCTGGCGGTCTTCTGGTGGATCCGCCTCAAGGAACAGCCGATGATCGGCCCGCCCAAGAAACCACCGCCGCCCAACCCGATCCGGAACCTGCGGCGCTTCTTCTCCCAGCCGCGGCTGCGCCTGGCCTGGATCATGGTCGTCGGCCGCTCCTGCTGGTGGGTCTTCTTCTTCGTCTACGCGCCGCTCTACATGATCCAGGCCGGCGAGTCCAAGCAGACGGCGGCCCTCGTCGTCTCGGCCGCCAACGCCGTGCTCTTTCTGACGCCGGTCTTCGGGCGGCTGGCCGCGCGCAACGGCCTGCGCCCGGTCATGACTGCCGCCTTCCTAGGGGTCGGCGGCTGCACCATGGCGACGGTCGCCGTCTTCGATCAGCCCTTCGTGGTCGCCGGGCTACTCCTGGCCGGAGCGCTGGGCTGTGCCGCCCTCGACGCCCTGGGCAACATCCCCTTCATCCGCGCCGTCCACCCGCACGAGCGGCCGCAGATGACAACGGTCTTCCGGACCTACCTCGACGCCGCAGAACTGACCACCCCGACCCTCTGCGCCCTCGTGCTCACCCTGGCCGACCTGCAGGCCACGTTCTTGGTCTTCGGCCTCTTCATTCTCAGCTTCGCGCTCTGGCCACGCTTCCTGCCGCGCCGGTTGTGAGGCTTGGCCCTTATCGGCCCAAGCTGTCGTAGACCGCGGTCTCGAACTCGAAGAACAGCGGCAGCGACTTCACGTCCACGAAGGGCAGGATCTGGGTCGCATAGGCGCCGGCGATGCCCTTCGCGGGGTCGATCCAGTAATAGGAGTTGGCCAGCCCCGCCCAGGCCAGGCTGCCGGCCGAGCGGCCGGTCGGCGCGGTCTCGGTGTTGATCATGAAGCTGAGGCCCCAGGTCTTGGGCATGCCCGGGAAGAACTCGGCGTCGTTGGACAGTGCCGGCATCGCGGTCTTCAGGGACTGGACCCGGTTGTCGCCCATCTGGTTGACCGACATCATCTCGACCGTCTCGGGCTCGAGCACGCGGCCGTGGTCGCCCTCGCCCTTGTTCAGGATCATCCGGAGGAAGCGGGCGTAGTCGCCGAGCGTCGCATAGAGGCCGCCGCCGCCCATCTCGAACTCTGGTGCCTGGGGGATTTCAAGGTCCAGCACCTCGAAGCCCTCGTCGCCGCGTTGATGGATCTTGGCGAGGCGCGCGCGCATATCTTCGGTGATCTCGAAGCCGGTACTCGCCATGCCCAGCGGCTCGAAGACCTCGGCCGCGAGGTAGGCCCCGAGCTTCTGGCCGGAGACCGCTTCGACCAGCTTGCCGGCCCAGTCGATGTTGATGCCGTAATCCCAGCTTGTCCCCGGATCGAAGAGCAGCGGGGTGGTCAGGGCCGCGTCCTCGCAGGTGGTGATCATCGGCGTGCCGGTGGCCTGCTGGTAGCGGACGATGTCGGCATTCCAGATCTCGTAGGAGAAGCCGGCGGTGTGGGTCAGCAGCTGCCGCAAGGTGATGTCGCTCTCGGGCGGCCTCAGCTGGGGTTCGCCGCTATTCTCGAAGCCCTCCAGGACCTGCACTTCTCCGAGGTAGGGGATCACCTCCTTGGCCGGGGCATCGAGTTGGAGCTGGCCACGCTCCACGAGCTGCATCGCCGCCGTGGCGGTGACGGCTTTGGTCATGGAGGCAATCCAGACCACGGTGTCGGGCGTCATGGCGACGCCGCTGCCCAGCGCCCGCTCGCCGAAGCCGCCTTCGTAGGTGAGGCCTTCGCGATCGGTCACGACGGCCACCACGCCCGGAACCGCGCCCGCTTCGGTCGCGGTCTGCAGAATCCTGTCGAGGCTGTCTTGCAATGCCATGATCGTCCTCCCCGAAGATCGCATAGGTTGATTGATTGTCGGCGTGTTTGAGCGATCTTGAGCCGAAGCGTGTTGGATCGCAACGACCGCGGCAGATCCCCGGGGCTTGGCGACGAGGATCCACCCAGTATAAACCTGCTTGCTGAGCACCTCGACCTGGACACAAATCAGGCGGTCATGGCCAAGAATGGACAGAACCCGGACGCCGAAGTGCGTCCCGGCCCACGCATGCGCAAACACCTCAAGGCCCTCGATTTGGCCTCGGTACGAGAGTATTTTGCCTGGTGCCTCGACAAGGGTTTCGCACCCTCGCTCGACAAGTCCAAGAAGGAACTTGCCGACGAATCCGACGTTCTCGAGCGGGAAGAAACCCGTCGGAACCGGCATACGAAAATCCACCGAAATCCCAGGAAATTCATCGAGGACTGCTGTGCTGGCCGACTCGTGCCGGAGGATGTGACTCGTCCAAACTGGCACGAAGTCTGTCGCAGCATCCACGAAAGCAGCCCGGACTTGGAGGCCCGCAAGAACCTCCGCCAGCTTCTATTGACGGTCGACGAAAGAGCCGGCTTTCTCTTCGAGAGCACTGCTTTCGCGGCTCAGCCCTACCGCTACGTCGATGCTTTGCTCCGACTCAACGACCGGCGCGGGCAGTGGCTGAGGCCGCTGGAGGCGTGGCGACCCGCGTCCCACAATGTTCAGCGCCAGTTCTCATCACTGGTTCGGCATCTCCTGACCCGTTACCCGGTTCCCTATTTCATGGATTCGGCCTGGTTCCGACGGGAAAGGGGATCCTACCGGCTGCGCGACTGGTTCCTGCACATCGGCGCCGGAAAGAACATTCGGACCGCGAAGACTCCGCTTCCACTGACCAAGCGCATGGCGCACCACTTCGCTGAAGCGCCTCAGCACTACAGCATCGAGCAGGCGCTCCGCTGGGGACAGGTGCACGCCCTGGGCGGCGACCAGCGCCTGACCGAGGCGTTCCTCGGCACTCCGATCGCAGTCTCCTTCGAGCATGACGCCTTCTGGCAGACGGTCCTGCGTTTTTTCATCGCCAACCCCCTACTCGACCGAAAGCAGGTCGGACCGATCGTCGATTTCCTCCTGCATCAAAAGTTCGAAGCGCGCGAAGTGGTAATTGGACCGGGCGAGGTTGAATTGCAGGATCCGCCGCAGCCGAACCTGACGATGCGAGGGCGAACGCCCGAGAGCCTGCTTCGCCAAGTCGAAGACTGGCATAGAGAACTCGGCCGGACCACCGCCGCCGAGGGCGTCTATTTCAGGCGCTCGGGTTTCAAGGCCTTCGAGAAGAAGGCCGGCCGAAATGGCGAGATCACCTGGCATATCCGCGAACTGCTCTCCGGCGCAGAACTAGTCGCCGAAGGTCGCGCCCTGCAGCACTGCGTGGCGAGCTATGCCGGGTCCTGCGCAAGCGGTGAATGCTCGATCTGGACGATGGTGGAGGAGACGCCAACGCGAGCGATCAAGCATCAAACCGTAGAGGTCAGCGCCCACGGCATGATCGTCGAGAGCCGCGGCCGGCAGAACCGTCTTCCGACAGCGGCCGAGTACAAGGTCCTACAGGACTGGGCGCGCGAAGCCGGCCTGACGATCAGCAACTTCGTCCAGGTCGAGTTCTGATCGAGGCTCGGCGAAGGCTCAGAAGGTCTTCAGGCCGTTGACTGGCAGGAGGATCGCATAGACCGAGGTCGTGGCGGTGATGAAGAGGCGGTTGCGCTTGGGGCCGCCGAAGCAGACGTTGGAGACCTGCTCGGGCACCAGGACCTTGCCGATCAGGGTGCCGTCGGGCTCAAGGCAGTGGACGCCGTCGGCCGCGCTGCTCCAGATCCGCCCCTCGTCGTCCAACCGGAAGCCGTCGAAGACGCCCTTAGTGCAGGTGGCGTAGACCGCGCCGCCGGAGAGCGATCCGTCACCGCCGACGTCGAAGACCCGGATGTGGCGCTCACCGCTGGCGAAGCGGGTACCGCCGGAGTCGACGATGTAGAGCTTGCTCTCGTCCGGCGAGAAGGCCAGGCCGTTGGGGCGGACGAAGTCGTCGGCGACGATCCGGCAATCACCGGTCTCGGGATCGAGCCGGTAGACGTGGTCGCCGCCGATCTCCGATTCCGCCTGGAACCCCTCGTAGTTGGAGTCGATCCCATAGGCCGGGTCGGTGAACCAGATCGAGCCGTCCGACTTGACCACGACGTCGTTGGGGCTGTTGAAGCGATTGCCCTCGAAGCGCTCGGCCAGGACGGTGACCCGGCCGTCGTGCTCGGTCCGGGTGACCCGCCGGCCGCCGTGCTCGCAGCTGACCAGCCGGCCCTGCCGGTCGACCGTGTTGCCGTTGGTGTAGCGGCCCTCGCCGCCGCGGAAGACCCCGACCGCGCCGCTGGTCTCATCCCAGCGCAGCATCCGGTCGTTGGGAATATCGCTGAAGATCAGCGAGCGGCTGGCCGGAAAATAGGCCGGACCTTCGGTCCAGCGGCCACCGTCCCAGAGGTGATCCAGGCGGCCGCTGACCTTTACGCAGCGCCGGAAACGCTCCTCGATGATCTCGAAATCGCTCTCGGCCATGTTTGAATCTCCCCCGTCACTTCAGGTCACTGCCGCTGCCCGATCCGTCACGCCTGGTAGTCGAGTCCCCAGACGCGGTAGCGCTCCGGGTCCTCGACCCAGCGCTCGCGCACCTTGACGTGCAGAAAGAGGTGGACCGGCCGCTCGAGCATCGCCTGCAGCTCGGCCTGGGCCGCCTCGCGCACCACACGAATTGTCCGGCCGCCCTTGCCCAGGCAGATGCCCTTGTGGGTCTCGCGCTGGACGTAGACGGTCTGCTCGATCTTGACGCTGCCGTCCTCGAAGTCCTGCCAGGCGTCGGTCTCGACGGTCAGCGCGTAAGGCAATTCCTGGTGCAGTCGCAAAAAGAGTTGCTCTCGGGTCACTTCCGCGGCGATCAGCCGCATCGGCAGGTCGGTCAGCTGGTCCTCGGGATAGTGCCAGGGGCCGTCAGGCATGGCTCCCGCCAGGAAGCTACGCAGCTCGGCCAGACCGTCGCCGGTGGTGGCGGCGATCATGAAGGTGTCGGTGAAGATCCCCTCCTCCTGGAAGCGCGCCGCGAGGGCCAAGAGGCGCTCGCGCTTCACCGTGTCGATCTTGTTCAGGACCAGCGCCGCGCGCCGGCCCTGGGCCTTGAGGCCGTCGAGGATAAGCCGAGTGTCCGGGTCAATGTCGCGGCGGCCGGCATCGAAGATCAGCAGAACGACGTCAGCGTCCGCCGCCCCGCCCCAGGCGGCCTCGACCATGGCTCGCTCCAGCCGGCGCTTGGGCTGGAAGATGCCCGGGGTATCGACCAGCACGATCTGGCTGGCGCCCTCGATGAAGATGCCGCGGATGCGGAAGCGGGTGGTCTGAACCTTGTGGGTGACGATCGAGACCTTGGCCCCGGTCAGGGCGTTGACCAGAGTCGACTTGCCGGCGTTGGGCGCGCCCAGGATCGCTGCGAAGCCGCAGCGCGGCACTGGGTCGGGGCTTGCCGGGTCCTGACCTGTCATGCCTCGGACTCCAGGGCTTCGAGCAGCCGGGTCGCTGCCTCCTGCTCCGCCAGGCGCTTGGAACGGCCGCTGCCCTGCGCGGCCGGCCGGTCCTCAACCGAGACCTCGACGGTGAAGATCGGATCGTGGTCGGGACCGCGGCGCTCGACCTCCCGGTAGACCGGCAGGGCAAGGCCACGGGCCTGGGCCCACTCCTGGAGCGCGGTCTTGGCTTCCTCCGGCGGCCGCAAGTCGGCCTCGATCAGCGTCCGCCACTGCACCTCGACGAAGCGGCGCGCCGCATCGAGTCCGCCGTCGAGGAACAAGGCACCGATCAGCGCCTCGCAGCAGTCGGCCAGGATTGCCGGGTTCTCCCGGCCGCCGACTTCCTCCTCCGACTTGGAGATCGTGATGTAGGGGCCAAGCCCGATCTTGCCGGCGACCTCGGCCAGGGCCTCGCGCCGGACCAGCATGGCAAAGCGCTTGGCCAGCGCGCCCTCTCGTTCCTGCGGGAAGTCGCGATAGAGCCGTTCCGCAATGATCAGGCCGAGGACCCGGTCACCGACGAACTCCAGGCGCTGGTAGTCGTCGCCGGTGCCGCGCTGCCGCCGCGACGCGCTGCCGTGGGTCAAGGCACGGGATAGGAGTCCGGGGTCGGCGAAGTCGTGACCGAGGGTCTTTGCAAGAGGCCGAAGGCCGGCGGGTGCCGCGCTGCCGTGGTCTCGCGAATCCGCCGCGGTCCTATTCGATCCCATTGAAGATCCGGCTGAAGCGGACCGCCCAGGGCCAGCGCCAGACCTCCCAGAATCGCGCCGTGCCGTTGTGGGAGAAAAACAGGATCTCGGCCCGGCCGATCAGGTTCTCCACCGGCACGTAGCCGACATCGTAGAGGGCGCGACTGTCCTGGCTGTTGTCCCGATTGTCGCCCATGGCGAAGACATGGCCTTCGGGCACCAAGTATTCCGAGGTGTTGTCCGTGACCTCGCGGTCGCTTCTTTCTTGGATGAGGTGCTGGCGGCCGTTCGGCAGGGTCTCGAGGTACTGGGTGTAGGGCCCGGTGCCGGCCTGCTCGGAGAGCTTCTCGCGCTTCACGGGCTCGCCGTTGATGTGGAGAACCCCGCGGATCATCTGTAGCCGGTCGCCGGGCAGCCCGACGATCCGCTTGATGTAGTCGGTCTCCTCCTCCCCGGGCTTGCGGAACACGGCGACGTCGCCGCGTTCGGGCAGGCTGCCGAAGACCCGGCCCTCGAAAAGCGGAGGGCTGAAGGGAAAGGAGTAGCGCGTGTAGCCGTAGGAGAACTTGGAGACGAAGAGGTAGTCGCCGATCAGCAGGGTCGGGATCATCGAGCCGGAGGGAATGTTGAAGGGCTCGAAGGCGAAGGTCCGGATGCCGAGCGCGATCATGACCGCGATCACGATCGTCTGCAGGGTTTCCCGGTATTCGGCAAAGGCGCCGCCGCTCCGCACCTTGTCACCCTCTTCCACGGTCTCGGCCGCTTCGGTCGGGGAGCTTTCCGGGTCGGCCCGGCGGGACCGCGTTTCGTCCTGTTCAATCATGATCCGATGGGACGGCCGATATGATGACGATTGCCTGGGCGAGTGGATAGTCGTCGGTGATCGTCACGTCAATGCGCGCCTTCATGCCGTTGGGAGTTAGCTCCTCGAGGCGCAGGGCCGCGCCGCCCGTCAGATCCAAGGTCGGCTGCCCGCTGGGCAGGTTCACGACACCCATGTGCTGCCAGTGCACGCCGCGCCGCGGCACCCCGGTTCCCAAGGCCTTGGCGCAGGCCTCCTTTGCGGCAAAGCGCTTGGCATAGCTGGCCGCTCGCGCCGCCCGGCGGTCGGATTTGGCCCGCTCGACCTCGGTGAAGACCCGTGTGGTGAAGCGCTCGCCGAACTTCTCGAGGGTCTTTTCGATCCGGCGGATGTCGATGAGGTCGTTGCCCAGGCCGATGATCATCTCAGTTTCAGGCCCCCCTTGCGCCGTCCGTTTCGGCGCGGGCCTTGTCCATCAGGGCACGCATCCGTCGGATCGCGCTGTCCAGCCCGCTGAAGATCGCTTCGCCGACCAGGAAGTGGCCGATGTTGAGCTCGACCAAGGACGGGATGGCGGCGACCGGCCCTACCGTGTCGAAGGTGAGGCCGTGGCCGGCATGACATTCGAGGCCGATGGCCTCGGCATGGGCCGCGGCCGTCTCCAGCTTGGCGAACTCGGCCTGGGTCGCAGGGCCGCCCTGGTCGTGCAGATAGGCCTCGCAGTAGGACCCCGTGTGCAGCTCGACCACCGGCGCGCCCAAGGCCTTGGCGGCGTCGAGCTGCAGCGGATCGGCATCGATGAAAAGCGAGACCCGGATGTCGGCCGCGCGCAGGTCGTCGACATAGGCCTTCAGATGGTTGCGACCGCCGTGGGCGTCCAGGCCGCCCTCCGTCGTGACCTCCTCGCGCTTCTCGGGTACGACGCAGGCCGCATGCGGCCGGTGCCGCAGGGCGATCTTCAGCATCTCCTGGGTCGCCGCCATCTCCAGGTTGAGAGGCAGATCGATCTCTCGAGTCAGGCGATCGATGTCTTCGTCGGAGATGTGCCGGCGATCCTCCCGCAGATGCGCCGTGATGCCGTCGGCGCCAGCCTGCGCCGCCAGCCGGGCCGCGCGAACCGGGTCCGGATGGAGGCCGCCGCGGGCGTTGCGGATCGTTGCCACGTGATCAATGTTGACCCCGAGTCGCAAATATCGCGTCATCTCTGTCGTCTCCCCTTTCCTCCTGCGCTGGAGCGTCGGACTCGGCCGGCTCCGGGGACGATGGTTCGTCGGGCGCCTGGCGTGCCGCCTGGACCCTTGCCTTGGCACGCCTGCGAAGCTTCTTGCGCACCCGCCGCCGGCGTTGCGCCTTCTGATAGCCTGACACAACCCGGTGCATGATCAAGTAGCTGATGAACCAAGCGGCGATGCCGGTCGGAAGGCCGCCCACGGTCATCGGCCAGAGGATTTCCAGCGGCCGGTCGAAGATGAAGCTGAAGGACAGGTCGTCCGGCAGCTCGGTCGCGACGTCGTAGCCCAGCAGGGTTCGCCCGAAGGTGTAGATCCAAGGCAGAATCAAGGGGAAGGTCAAGGGATTGCCGACAACCGTTCCGAAAGCAGAAGCGACGACATTCCCGCGAATCGCGAGAGCTGCCAGGGCCGCGATGACGAAGTGCAGCCCGAGAAACGGCGTGAAAGAGGCCGCGGCGCCACAGGCGAAGCCGGCGGCGATGCGATAGGGCGTGCCCGGCAGGCGGCCCAGGCGATGCCGGATGTAGAGCGCCATACGGGACCAGCCGCGCCGAGGCCAGACCCACTCGCGCGCCTGGTGATGCCAGGGAAGCGGTCTGCGCCGCCGAAAAACCATTGCCCCTACTCGCCCGATCCGGCCGTCGCGGCAAGCTGGCGGCGGCCTATGGATTGATTAACGGCCGGCGGCATCGGTCAGGTCCGTGCCCGTTCGACAGTGGTGATCACCGACATCGCCCTCAATGCGGCCATGATATCGGTCAGATGCTTCAGATCCTTTACCTCGACATCGATCAGCATCTCGAAGAAGTCGATCGATCGGTTGGTAATCTTGAGGTTCGAGATATTCCCGTCGTTCTTGCCGATCACCGTGGACAGGTTGCCCAGGCTGCCCGGCTCGTTGGCCACCACCACGTGGAGCCGCCCGAGGAAGGGCACAGTTGAGCCGTCAACGTCCCAGGCGAGGTCGACCCAGCGCTCCGGGGTCTCCGCGAAGGTCTGAAGGGTGTCGCAGTCGATGGTGTGAACCGTCACCCCCTTGCCGGTGGTGACGATGCCGACGATGCGGTCGCCCGGCAGCGGATGGCAGCAGTGCGCGTAGTGCAGCGCCATGCCCGGAATCAGGCCCTTGATCGGGATCGCCTGGTCCTGGGCCTTGTCCCGCTTGCTCTTGGAGCGGCCGATCGACACGACCTTGCGCCAGCCGCTGCGCTCCTTGGTGCTGGGATAGACCGCGCGCACCACCTCGAGGGCCGAGGTGTGGCCGGTGCCAACGGAGAAATGGAGGTCCTGGACCGAATCCGCCTTGAGCTTCTTCAAGCCGCCCTTCAAGGCCTTCTCGGTCAGGTCCTGGCCTTCCTGGCGAAATACCTTCTCCAGCATGTTGCGGCCGAGCTCGATGTACTGTTCCCGCTCCCTGGCGCGGACGAAGCGGCGGATCCGGGCCCGCGCCTTGCCGGTGACCGCGAATTTCTCCCAATCGGGCGACGGGGTCTGCGCCTTGGAAGTGACGATCTGGACCTGGTCGCCGTTGGCCAGCCGGGTGCGCAGCGGCACCATGCGACCGTTGACCTTGGCGCCGACGCAGGTGTCGCCGACCTCGGAGTGCACGGCGTAGGCGAAGTCCAGCGGTGTGGCCCCGCTCGGCAGGGCGATCAGATCGCCCTTGGGCGTGAAGCAGAAGACCTGGTCCTGGAACATCTCGAGCTTGGTGTGCTCGAGGAACTCCTCCGGATTGGAGGCGTGGTCCAGGATGTCGAGCAGCTCCCGCACCCAGCGGTACTGGCGGCCATCGACCATCTGGGCGCCTTGCTTGTACTTCCAGTGGGCGGCGACGCCGAATTCGGCGAACTCGTGCATTTCGCGAGTCCGGATCTGAACCTCGATCCGCTGCTGTTCCGGTCCGATCAGACCGGTATGCAGCGAGCGATAGCCGTTCGGCTTCGGGGTCGAGATGTAGTCCTTGAAGCGGCCGGGCACTGTCGGATAGCGGCTGTGCAGGACGCCCAGCGCCTGGTA
Source organism: Kiloniellales bacterium (assembly GCA_030067055.1). The sequence goes on from JASJAL010000059.1 coordinate 15,251, forward strand.
GCAGTCGCCGACGGAATCTACGACCACCCGGAAGGCGACGGTGTCGGCGAGCTGCTCGAAGCTGAGGTTGCGCTGCTCCATCTTGCGCCAGATCGAATAGGGCGACTTGAGCCGCCCCGAGACCCGGGCTTCGACCCCACCGTCCTTGAGCTCGCGGGCCAGCTGCTCGCGCACTCGCTCCAGCAGGTCGCCGCCCTGCTCGCGCAAGAAATTCAACCGCGCCAGGATCGAGTCCCGGGCGTCCGAGTTTAGGATGGCGAAGGCGAGGTCCTGCAGGTCGTCCTTGAAGCGCTGCATGCCGATCCGCTCGGCCAGCGGCGCGTAGATGTCCATGGTCTCGCGGGCGATGCGGCGGCGTTTGTCCGGGTTCTTGACGAAATGCAGGGTCTGCATGTTGTGCAGGCGGTCCGCGAGCTTGACCAGAAGGACCCGGATGTCCTCGGACATCGCCAGCAGCAGCTTGCGGAAGTTCTCCGCATGCTTGGTCTGCTCGGACTGCAGCTCGAGACGGGTCAGCTTGGTCACGCCGTCGACCAGACGGGCGATGTCCGGGCCGAACAACATCTCGATGTCCGAGAGCGAGGCCTCGGTGTCCTCGACGATGTCGTGCAGCAGAGCGGTCGCGATGGAGGCGCTATCCAGCTTGAGGTCGGTCAGGATACCGGCGACCTCGAGCGGATGGGAGAAATAGGGATCGCCCGAGGCCCGGGTCTGACTGCCGTGTGCCTTCATCGCGAAGACGTATGCCCGGTTCAGCAGCCCCTCATCGGCGCCGGGATCGTAGGATCTGACTTTTTCGACGAGCTCAAATTGCCGGATCATGTCGTGCCGCCGCGGGACCTGCCAGTCCTTGTTGCCTACGGCACGGCGAGCCCTGCAGTCGGTAGAGGAGCGCCGGCCGCCGGATCAAACCTCCTCCGGGCTGTCGGCCTCCGGCTCTGCGGCGGCCTCCTCCGTTGTCTCGGTCTCGGCCGAGGCCAGCGACTCCTGCAGCATGCCACCCTGGGCCGCCGCCTGCGCCATCAACTCGCCCTCCAGGGCATCGAACTCCGGCTGGTCCTCCTCCGGCTCGTCCATCTCGACGTGCTTCTGTTGTCCGACAACCAGGGATTCCATGAGCTGTTCGCGCTCTATGGTGTCATCCGCGATTTCTCGGAGTGCCACCACCGGGTTCTTGTCGTTGTCTCGCTCGACCGAAAGCGGCGATCCCGCCTGAATGTCACGGGCCCGCTGCGCCGCCAGCATCACCAGCTCGAAACGGTTGGGTACTCGAACGACACAGTCTTCTACAGTAACGCGCGCCATGGCCGCGAAGCTCCACTTACGTCACGTGTTCATCAACAAGCTCAGATGAGCGGGGATCTGAGAATATAGAAAGCCCACCCCGCGCAGGCAAGCGTCTTGAACCCCGGAATCCCTGGGATTCTTACAGCTTTTTTGCACGGCTTCAGGACCGCTCTTCCAAGGGTTCGGCCCGCTGGTCCAGGGGCAAATCGGCGATCAGCGCCTCGATCCGCTGACCCGAAACCGGATGGCGCCATCCCGGCGCGACCTCGGCCAGGGGCAGCAGGACGAAGGCTCGCCCGGCGAGGCGTGGGTGTGGCAATTCCGGCCGTTCCCCGGGCTCGCTGATGCGGCCTCGGAAGTCGAGCAGGTCGAGATCCAGGGTGCGCGCCGCGTTCCGCTGTCCCCGCCGGCGCCCGAACGCGGCCTCCAACTCATGAAGCCGTGCGAGCAGTACCGCCGGCTCCAGGGCAGTCTCCAGGGCCGCGACGCCGTTCACGAACCAAGGCTGGTCCGAAGCCGGAACCGGGGCGCTGCGATACCAGCGTGAGCGGGCGTGGATCCGGATATCGGAGCCCTCCAAGCCGGCCAAGGCAGCCTCGAGCGTTGCCCGTGGCCCGCCATGGCGCGGGTGGGACAAATTGGCGCCCAGTCCGATCAGGACAAAATCCCCGTCCAACACCTATAAATCCTTGCGAGAAAGACTCTAATCATTAAGTTCTAAGCTTAAGATGTCGATTTCTCATGTGATTTCTATGAACTACCCGACATCTATAGTTTTATATCTATTGGCCTAAGCTGGCAGGCTTATTAGGAAGGACTGATATGCATTTCTACCCGCAGGAACGGGTCGCTCTCTTCATTGATGGTGCCAATCTCTACGCCACGGCGCGATCTCTGGGCTTCGACGTCGACTACAAGCGGCTGCTCGAGCTCTTCGCGAAGGAATGCAGCCTCGTCCGCGCGTTCTATTACACGGCTCTGGTCGAAGACCAGGAATATTCGCCGATCCGCCCGCTGATCGACTGGCTGGACTACAACGGCTACAGCATGGTCACCAAGCCGACCAAGGAGTTCACCGACGCCTCGGGACGCCGGAAGATCAAAGGAAACATGGACATCGAGCTTGCGGTCGACGTCATGGAGATGGCCGAGCACGTCAGCCATGTCGTGATTTTCTCCGGCGACGGCGACTTCCGCAGCTTGGTCGAGGCGGTGCAGCGCAAGGGGGTCAGGGTCACGGTGGTTTCGACCATCCGCTCGCAGCCTCCCATGGTGGCCGACGAACTGCGCCGGCAGGCGGATTGCTTCGTCGACATTTCCGATCTGGAGGAACAGATCGCCCGACAGCATGCCGGCGGGGACGACCGCGCCTACCGGCGCGGCCGGGGCCCGCGCGAGGCCAACATCGAAGACACGGCCGAGCCCGATATCGACGACGATCTGGACGACGAATACTACGAGACCGGCACCGCCTGAACGGCGGCACCGCAATGCAATTCTCCGAATTGGCAGCGCCGCCATCCGACTGCGCCCTCTGCGCACGTCTGCTGGCCTTCCGGCGCGACAATGGCGAACGCCATCCGTCTTTCCACAATGCGCCGGTGCCGTCCTTCGGCCCCTTTGACGCGTCCCTGCTGATCGTCGGCCTGGCGCCGGGCCTGAAGGGGGCGAACCAGACCGGACGCCCCTTCACTGGCGACTATGCCGGCGACCTGCTCTACGCGACCCTCGAGAAGTACGGACTGTCCAAGGGCGTCTACGGCCGCCGCCCGGACGACGGCCTCGAGCTTCTAGGCTGCCGGGTGACCAACGCGGTCCGCTGCGTCCCGCCGGAGAACAAGCCGACCACCGAAGAGATCCGCACCTGCCAACCCTTCCTCAAGGCGGAGATCGAGGGCCTGCCGCGTTTGCAGGCGATCCTGGCCCTGGGCGCCATCGCCCACGGCAGCGTCCTCCAGACCCTCGGTTTCAAGAAAAGCGCCTATCCCTTCGGCCACGGGGCGATTCACGAGCTCAAGGGGGGCGAAGCGGAGCCAGACCTGCTGCTCGCCGACAGCTACCACTGCTCGCGCTACAACACCAACACCGGACGTCTGACCACGACCATGTTCGAGGCGGTTTTCGAGGCGCTCCTGCCACGGCTAAACCAGGATGGGCCAAGGGTTTGACCCGAGTCTACCTCCTCGTCCGAACCCACGGACTGGCGCGAGCCCAAGACGCAGGCTGGGCCGGCCGGGTCGCCGAGCAGTGCTTACGGAGAATTGACGCGTGTACCATTTCGCGACGATTGCTATAGAGGGCAGGAACTAGGCAGATTGCCCCATTAGCGAGCAATCGGTGGCGACGGGGGGACCGGGCTGGCCGACTGTGGACAGTCTGGGTGACAGGGAGTGTCCGATGCCCATTGAAGATTGGTTGAGGGCGATCGGTCTGGGCGCGGTCGTGCAGAACTTCGAAGAGCGCGACATCGATCTGGATATCGTGTCCGACCTCAGCGAATCGGACCTGCGCGAGATCGGGCTGACGCTCGGCCAACGAAAGCGTTTCCTGCGCGCCGTGCAGGCGCTGAACGATGAACCCCTGCCGAGCAGTCCCTCCGCGGTCGAGACGGCACCGAAGCAGCTCGCCGCTGACCGCCGCCACCTGACCGTCATGTTCTGCGACATGGTCGGCTCCACGGCCCTGTCGGAGCGGCTCGAGCCAGAAGACCTCTTGCAGGTGGTGCAAAGCTACCAGGACTGCTGCACCTCGATCGTCATCGGCTACGACGGCTACGTGGCGCGCTACCTCGGCGACGGTATCCTGGTCTACTTCGGCTTCCCGATGGCGCACGAGGCGGCGCCGGAGCAAGCCCTGCGGGCGGCCCTCAAGATCGTGGAGGAAATTCCGCGACTGAAGCTGCCAGGGGACATAAAGCTGCAGATCCGGATCGGCATCGCCTCCGGGGTCGTCGTTGTCGGCGATCTCCTGCGCTCGGGCCCCAAGATTGAACAGCCCGCCATCGGCGTCGCGCCCAATCTGGCGGCACGGCTGCAAGGCTTGGCTGCCCCCGACCAGATCGTGGTCGCCGACGTCACCTATCGCCTGACGCAATCGTCCTTCGACTTCGAGGATCTTGGCGAGCGGACCCTGGCCGGCATATCGCGCCCGGTGCGCGCCTGGGGACTGACCGGCGAGGCCAGGCGGCGCGACCTTGCCGCCGCGCTGGGACAATCGCAGCAGACGACCTTCACCAACCGCCGCGAGCCGTTGAAGGCCATGCGGGGATGTTGGCAAGAGGTGCGACAGGGCCAGGGACGGGCGATCCTGCTGTCCGGCGAGCCCGGAATCGGCAAGTCCTGCCTGCTCCATCACTTCCTCTCGACCATCGAGGAAAAAGCGGCCCTTCAGATCTACAACGGCTCGCTGCACAACCAGGACAGCCCGCTGCATCCGATCATCCAGTGGCTGAGGGCTTCAGGCAGCATCGAACGCGACAACGACGCTGCAGCGATCAGGAGCAAACTCGAGCCCCTGATGCCGGACCGAGGGCCCGAAAGGGCGGCCGAGAGAGAGGAGTGGCTGGACCTGCTGACCGCGCTGCTGAGTCCGATCGAAGTCGATAGTGGACTCGGGACTGCCGGCGCCAAGCAGATCCGCGAACGCACGCTGGCTGCCATGATTGCCGCCCTGGTCGCGCTGAGCGAAGTGCGGCCGGTGATCATGGTGGTGGAAGATCACCAGTGGCTCGACGCCACCTCGGTCGAGCTGCTCGACCGGGTGGTGCGGACCATCGACCGGCACCCCATACTGGTCCTGATAACCTCGCGGCTCGGCCTCGACGGTCTCTGGGACGACCTGGACAACGTCCGTAACATCGAACTCGAACGCCTGGCGCCTGAAGACAGCCGCGAGCTGATCGACAAGGTCGCCGGCGGCGCGGGGCTCCCCAGGTCAATGATCAGCGAGATCATCGAGCGCACCGACGGTATTCCTCTCTTCGTCGAAGAGTTCACCAAGAGCGTGATCGAGCACGACGCGGAGAAGCCCTCCGACGGCGGCGAGGCGCCTAGCGAGAGTGGCGCGGCGCGGGTTCCGGTGTCCCTGCACGATTCCCTGATGGAGCGGCTCGACCGGGTCGGGTCTGCCAAGCGGGTTGCCCGGGTCGGGGCCGTGCTCGGCCGCACCTTCACGCGCGAGCTGCTGCGCCAGACCGGTGAGTTCGAACCTGTCTGGCTCGACACCGCGCTCAATCAACTCCTGGAAGCCGGACTTCTGCTCCGCCGGGTCGATCAAAGCGGACGCGAGCGCTTCGTCTTCAAGCATGCGCTGGTCCAGGACACCGCCTACAGCTCGATCCTGCGGGAGTACCGGCGACACTTGCACGCCCGCGCCGCCGACGCCCTCGAAGCGATTGCGCCCGGAATCGCCGAGGAGCGCCCGGATCTGCTGGCCCAGCACGTCACCGAGGCCGGTAAGCCGGAACGCGCCGTCGAGCTCTGGCTGCAGGCCGGCCGGCGGGGCGTCGCCCAGTCCGCCATCGTCGAGGCTGCCAATCATCTGCAGCGGGGATTGGAGGCTCTGAGGCAGCTGCCGGCGAGCGACCAGATGCGCCGGCTTCAGCTTCAAATCCTGAACCTGCTGGGCCCGGCCAGCATCGCGCTGCACGGTCCCGGGTCGCCCGAGGCGCAGAAGGTCTATGCCGAAGGCTACGCCATCTGCCACGAGCTCCCGGAAACCCAGGACCACTTTCCGATCTACTGGGGTTGGTGGCGCCTGTCCCGCGACTTCAATCAGATGAACCATCGCGCCGACGAGCTGCTCAAGCGCGCAATGGTGCACAGCGACGAAGAGCTGCTGCTGCAGGCCCACCACTGCCAATGGGCAAGCCACTTCAACCGCGGCGACTTCTCCGGTTGTCAGGAGCACATCGGGTGGGGGCTCAAGCTCTACGAACAGGGCGACTACCGCAGCCACGCGACCCTCTACGGCAATCACGACGCCAAGGTCTGCGGCCATGGCGAGCAGGCGCTGGTGGCTTGGCTGCTGGGCCGGCCGGAGGCCGCGCTGGAGTCCGAGCAGAGGGCGGTGGCCTGGGCCCAGACCTTGGATCACGTCGGCAGCTCGATGCACCTGAAAGACATCGCCCTGACCCACCGTCTCTATCGGCGCGACGCACGGGAGGTCCTCCGCCATGCCGACGGCATGATCGTCTTTGCCGAGGAGCAGGGCTTCACGGACCACCGGGCCAAAGCCTTGGTCTACCGCGGCTGGGCCAAGGCGACCCTCGGCGAGCCCGCGGCCGGCTTGGCGGAGCTGGAGCGTGGACTGGAGCAACAGAAGGCGATCGGCACCAGCGAAGACTTTCCCATCTACTACGATATGTACGCCGAGGTCCTGGCCCTGAACGGCCGCTATGACCACGCCCTCGAAGAAATTCTGGAAAGGGAACGGGAGTTCGAGCGCGCCGGGCTGAGGATCTGGGCGCCGGAGATGCGGCGGCGACGCGGACAACTGCTCGAGGAAAGCAGCCCGCAGGATCTGGCCCCGGCTATCGCCGCCTACCGAGAGGCACTCGAGCTCGCGCAGCACCAGGGTGCCCGCATGCTCGTGCTCCGCGCCTCGGTCAGCCTGGCCAAGACCTTGACCGCCGAGGGGGAGGCGGCCGAAGTGCGCTCGATTCTGGAGCCCTGGATCGAGCAACCCGAACTGGTGGATACGCCGGAGTACGCCGCTGCCAGGTCCCAGATGGACAAGACCGGCCGCAAGACGGACCGGCGGAACGGGGCGTGACCGGTGTCGGCTGAGCTCAAGGCAGCGACGCGCGCCACAACCCCCGAGGGCGCCGAAGCCGCGGACGCGCCGAAGCGCTATCGCGGCGGCACCCACCGCGCCCTGTCGCCGAGGGAAACCCTCGAGAAATTCCTGCCGCTGCGCCTGGAGATGGGCATCACCCGGCTGGCCAACGTCACCGGACTCGACGTCCTCGGGATCCCCGTCTACATGGCCTGCCGGCCGCTCTCCCGCTCGATCGCCGTGTCACAGGGAAAAGGGACGACATGCGAGGAAGCCAAGGTCTCGGCCTTCATGGAGGCGGCGGAATCCTTCCATGCAGAGCGCATTGCCCTGCCCTTGCGACTGGCAAGCCAGGTCGAGTTGGCGCGCGACTACGCGCTTGTCGACGTCGAGGGCCTGCCGCGATCACGGCTCGGCCGCTTCGATCCGCTGCAGCCGATCCTCTGGGTCGAAGGGCAAGACCTGGTGAGCGGTCAGTCCCTCTGGCTGCCCTTCGAGATGGTCTCGACCAACTACACCCTGCCCCAGCCGCCGGGCAGCTACGCCTTCGCGGCCAACACCAACGGGCTGGCTTCGGGCAACCTGCTCGAGGAAGCGATGCTGCACGGGCTCTGCGAGCTGATCGAGCGCGATGCCATGGCCCTCTGGCGCTTGGAAGGGCCCGCGGCACGGGCCCGGACCCGGGTCCGGCTCGACAGCATCGACGCCGAGGCCGCCCGCGACCTGCTGGCCCGCTTCGAGAGCTCCGGCGTTGAAATCGGTCTCTGGGACGTCACTTCCGATATCGGCGTCGCGGCTTTCTGCTGCGTCGCGGTCGACCGTGACGGCGGCAACACCGAACCGGAGCTGGGCGCCGGCTGCCACCCGTCGCGCGAGATCGCCCTGCTGCGCGCGCTCAGCGAGGCGGCGCAGTCCCGAACCACCCGGATCGCCGGCTCGCGGGACGACTTCGCCCCGGATTCCTACGAGCAGACCGCCCGTACGGCCCGCCAGGCCGCGGCACGCGACTGGTTGTCGACGGCGCCGCGGCAGGACTACGGCGCCGCTCCGGACTTCGCCGGCGACTCGATCGAAGCGGACCTTCAGGCGCTGCTGGAGCGGCTGCAACGCGCCGGTCTCCGGCAGGTGCTGGGCCTCGACCTGAGCAAACACGAGATCGGGATCCCGGTCGCCCGGGTGATCGTGCCCGGGCTGGAAGGCGCCTTTCCCGGCCCGGGAAGCGACTACCTGCCCGGCCGGCGTGCGCAGGAAAAGGGGCTGGCGCCATGACCGCGGCGGTCTTCCTGGGTCCGACCCTGCCGGTCGAAGCGGCGCGGGAGGTCTTGCCCGCCGACTATCTGCCGCCGGTCCGCCAAGGCGACATCTACCGCCTGCTCCGCAGCCGCCGGCCCTCGGCAATCGCGGTCATCGACGGCTATTTCCACGAGGTGCCCTCGGTCTGGCACAAGGAGATCCTCTGGGCTCTGGACCAGGGCATCCCGGTCCACGGCGCCGCTAGCATGGGCGCCCTGCGCGCCGCCGAACTCGACATCTACGGGATGCGCGGCCACGGCAGGATCTACCAGGCCTTCCGCGACGGCGCCTTCCCACCCGACCTGGAGGAGGTCTTCGAGGACGACGACGAGGTGGCGGTGATTCACGGCCCGGCCGAGATGGGTTATCCCGTCCTCTCCGAGGCGATGGTCGACATCCGGGCAACCCTGGCCGCCGCCGTCGAAGCCGGGGTGATCGGCGCGGCCGGCCGCCGCGCCCTGGCGGCCGCCTTCAAGGCCCTGAACTACCGGGAGCGGCGCTGGGACGTGCTGGCCCAACTGAGCGCGACGGCAGCAATCGATCCGACCGAGGTCGAAGGCCTCCAAGCTTGGCTGCCGGACGGCCGCCGCGCGCAGAAGCGCGACGACGCCCTGGCGTTGCTGGATCACCTGGGCAGTTCCTCGGCCTCGAGCCAAGCGCCTCCGGCGCAGCCCTTCAGCTTCGAGCGCACGACGCTCTGGGCTCAGTTCATCGAGGCCGCCGAGCGCCGGGCAGCGGCGGAGCCGGAAGCACTGGACCGGCTGGTCCTGGACGAGTTGCGGCTCGACATCGACGCCTTCGCGGAGATCCGCCGACACGCGGCGATGCGCGCGGCCGCCCTGCAGGGCAGACCGCCGAGCGATCCGAGCACAGCCGAAAAGCGCCAGGCGCTCGACCGCCTGCGCCAGCGGCAGGGGCTCTGGACGCGCGGCGATCTCGAGGCCTGGACCGAGTCGGTCGGTCTGGACGGCCATGGGTTCGAGCGGCTGATCGAGGCCGAGGCCGCCCTAGAGGCCAGCGCCGAGGAAGACATCGTCGGGGTCGAAACCGCGATGCTCGACCTGCTGCGGCTCGACGGACGCTTCCCAGCCCTGGCGAAACGGGCAAGGGACAAGGCCGACCGCCTTACCGGTGCCGGCGTATCCGAAAGCACGCCTTGGAACGAAACGGTCCTGGTCGACTGGTTCTTCGAGGAGCAGCTGGGCCGTCCGGCGCCGGCGGATCCGGCAGCCCTGGCAAGCCATCTGGGGTACGAGAGCCTCGCGGCCTTTGCCGTGGCCCTGGGACGCGAACACCGCTACCTGGAGCTCTGCCGGCAGGACCCCGAAGCCGGGGATCCGGGATCGGGAAATACGCCATGATCGACCGCCGCGGCGGGACCCGATTCCGCCTCTTCCCGCAGTCCCCGGACCTGCCCGGCTTCGCCGAGCCCGAGGTGGTCGAGGTCTCACCGCCGCCGGGCGCGATTGCAGCGGGCCCCACGGACCGTGTTATGTACGTGGTCGATGCCTTCGACAAGCGACATCACTACGAGGACGACTACGCCCCGCCCTATCGCGGGCCGACTCTGCCCCCCGCCCTGCCCGGCCCCGAAGGTCATTTCGACCACATCCCAACCAGCGATCGTGCCTTTCTCTCGGCGCATATGTACGGCTCGGTGCGCTTCGTGCTCGACATCTGGGAGGGCTATCTCGGCCGCCCGATCTGGTGGTACGACCCGCGGGCCGGGTTCCAGGTCGAGCTGATACCGGAAGTCGATTGGGACAACGCCCATGCCGGGGTCGGCTTCATCGAGACCGGCGGCCGGGTCAACGAGGCCGGCGACTACCAGCCCTTCGCCCTGAACTTCGACGTCCTGGCCCACGAGGTCGGCCACACGATCCTGTTCTCCGAGCTGGGCTTGCCCGACCTGGAGACCCTCACGGGCGATTTTCTCGCCTACCACGAGTCGGTCTCGGACGTGATCGCACTGATCTCCGCCTTGCACTTCGAGGGCGTGCTCGACGACCTAATCCGCCAGACCGGGGGTAACCTCTACGCCCTGAACTGGCTGAACCGGATCGGCGAGCTCTCCGCGACAGAGCAGATCCGCGTCGCCAGCAACGACGCCCACCTGGAAGACCTCGACGGCCTGACCCTCGGCGCGGACGGCGAGTGGCACGATCCGAGTGGCGAGGGCCGCAAGGCTCACGATCTCTCCCAACCCCTGACCGGGGCGATCTTCGACGCGCTGATCGAAGTCTATCAGGACGGCCTAGTCCGGCGCGGGGTGATCGATTCCGACTTGGACGTGCGCAACTGGACCCGCGGAGACGTCGAGGCGAGCCTCGCGGAGCTGCAGACCCGGTCCGGCGAGGCGCTGTTGCGACACGAAACCGCCTTCGTCGATGCCCTCAGGGAAGCCCGCGATACCGTCGGCCGGATGGTCGCGCTGACCTGGCTGGGCCTGTCACCGCACGACCTGAGCCTGGACGAGATCGCCGCGGCCTTTCTGGATTCCGCGGAGATGGTCGGGCAGACCCACAACCTGCAGGCCTTCGCCGACGACTTGGCGGTGCGCGGCTTCGATATTCCAAGGGGCGTGGCGCAGCAGCAGCGTCGACGGCCACTGCCACCGCCGCCGCGCTCGGCACCCTACGCGACGCGGGCGGCCTGGGCACAGGCCAACGCGCGGGCGAAGCCGCGGCTCGAGATCGGCGCCGACCGGCGCCAGTTCGACGGACTCTACAGAATGATCAACCACGACTTCAGGATCTGATGTTCGAAACGGTTCAAATCAGTGGCGACATCGGCTAGCTTGCGGAACGTTCGATGACGTCAGGGCTGCCTCCTTGGGACAAGATTCGCCCTGTGGAGGCCTTACAATAGGGGGTTTAAGGTGAGCACATCAGGCGGCGGAGCAAAGTCAGTCTCCGGACTGGACGAGACAATTTTGGCGTCATCTCAGATCAGGCTCTTCGGCCGGGACTTCGTTGGCCTGACACTCAACCTCGATGCCCTCGCCGCGCTGCAGGGTGGGGACCCGTCGCCCAGAAAGAACCCTCTGACGGACAAGTTGCAGAAAGGCCTGGATCCGCGCCTCGCCCGAATCTACGGCTTCTCCTATGACGGCAACTACTTCAAGCTGGTGAAGCCTTACGTCTTCCTGGTCCACGGCGATGGCATAGAGATCAAAGAGCGGTCGGACATCGCCAACGTCGGCGTGGAGATCAAGGACGCTGAGTTCCTCATCGGCGTCAAGATGTGGCACTACGACAAGGTCGACTTCTCGGTCCGCATCGACATCGTCAGCGGCTGGCTGGAAGAGATCCTGCTCGACGCCTGCCTGGGCTCGGCCAGCAACCTTACCGCGACCGATGTGACCGGACGCGCCGACCTGGCGGCCCGCGCCGATCTGAACGCGCGCGCTGACCTGAACGCGCGAGCCGATCTCTCGGCCCGCGCTGACCTTACGATGCGCGGCCGGATGCGCTGACGGGTTTCTCCAGCATCATTTTCTATGGGGACTGTTAACGTCGGCGGCCCGGCGGTGTCGGGTTCCTAACCCTTGTCGCGCAGCAGCCGGGCCTTCTCCCGCTCCCAGTCGCGGCGCTTTTCGGTTTCGCGCTTGTCAGCCTTCTTCTTGCCGCGGGCGATGCCGAGCTCGCACTTGGCGAAACCGCGCTCGTTGAAATAGAGCTTCAACGGCACCAGGGTGATGCCCTCGCGCTGGATCTGCCCGATCAGGCGCGCGATCTCCCGCCGCCTGAGCAGCAGCTTGCGCGGCCGCTTGGGCTCGTGGCCCTCGCGCGCGGCCGGCGCGTACTCCGAGAAGTGCGCGTTTAGGAGCCAGATCTCGCCGTCCCGCTCGCGCGCATAGGCCTCCTTGATCGAAACCTTGCCCGCACGCAGGGACTTGACTTCGGAGCCCGTGAGCATCAGGCCGGCCTCGATCGAGCTCTCGATGATGTAGTCGTGGCGGGCACGGCGGTTCTGCGCCGCGATCCTGAGGGGCTCTGACATGTCGCGCTATCCAGTTGGGGCGCCTTTACTAGCGGGACAGGACGCGGAAGTCACGCGCCGCATCACTCGATCAGGGCTGGCAGATCCGAGGAGAAGGCGGCCAGGGCGACCACGGCCAGCATGGCCAGAGCCATCGCAACGTTAATCCGACGGGCCGCGACGGCGCTGAGGGCCAGTCGCTTCAGGCTCGCGCCGGCGTAGAGCCAGACAAGGTGGATCGGCGTCGCGATGGCGATGTAGACCGCGACCTTGCCGGCGATCTCCAGCAGCGGGCTGTCGGGCCGGAAGGCGAAGCCGCTGAACAAGGTGGTCATGACCGCGTAGGCCTTGGGATTGATGACCGATAGCGTGGCACCGTTCAGGAAGCCGAGAGGCCGCTCGGCCTCGATGATCCCGACCCGGGTTCCCGCCGCGGCGACCCGGAAGGCCACGTAGAGCAGGTAGCCCAGCGAGGCGACCAGCAGCACGCTGCGCAGCAGGGGATAGGAGAAGACCACTGCGGCCAGCCCGGTGACGACCGCCGCCATGACCAGGAGCGACCCGAAGACCACGCCAGACATGTAGGCCAGGCCTGCCCGGAGGCCGAAGGCGGCCCCGGCCCC
>JASJAL010000417.1 GCA_030067055.1 Kiloniellales bacterium
ATCACCCTCGACGATAGCCGACGGCGCCCGATTCTGCCAGATTGCTGTACGAGACCGGCCGGGTTGAGAAAGAGGATGAAGGAATTCTACCCAAACGACTGTGAAATGGATCACCACGTCGGCCCTGAAAGCGGCTCTCCTCTTGCGTTCCTTTCCCAGGCATCGCGTCGGATTTGGGACCGAGATGGGGTCCTCCGGATTCCGGCCGCCTATGCCCAGCCGTGCATGGCCAAGCTCAGGTCGTCCCTTGCCGATTTGGCCCAATGCCGCGCTTCTGCCACCCGCGCCGGCATTCGTGGGCTGCTCGACCGCTCGGACGCGGTCCGGGCGCTCGCGACTTCGGATCCTGCCCTCAGGCTGGCCCGGGACCTGATCGGTGCCGCCGCCCGCCCGGTCAAGGCCACGCTCTTCGACAAGGTCACGAACGCCAACTGGACCCTGCCCTGGCACCAGGATCTGACCGTGGCCCTGAGGCCAGGAGCCGGACCGCCGGATCCTTCGAGATGGCCTGGCTACACGCGCTGGAGCGTCAAGAGCGGTGTCGCTCATGCCGAGGCGCCACGCCACCTGCTGGAGCGGATGGTCGCGCTCAGACTGCACCTCGACGACTGCGGTGCCCGCAACGGCCCGCTGTTGGTCGTGCCGGGCAGCCATCGACGCGGCAAGCTGGACGCAACGGCGCGCCGGGACTTGCCTGCCGACCTGGGAATCAGGCTCTGCGAAGCCAAGACCGGCGATGTTCTGGTCATGCACCCTCTGCTGCTGCACCGCTCGGAGCCTTCCCAAGATCCAAGCCACCGAAGGGTCATCCACCTGGAATACGCAGCCGCGCCCCTGCCCGATGGCCTGGCCTGGTACTACGACCCGCTGGCCGGGGCCGCTCCACAGAACCCGGGCAAGGCGGCTCTCCGCGGATGACCGCCTCGGATCCAGCGACGCTCTACGTCGTCTGCACGCCCATCGGCAATCTCGCGGACCTTTCGCGGCGTGCCTTGGAGGTACTCCAGAGCGTCGATGTGCTGGCCTGCGAGGACACTCGACACAGCCGGCGGATCTTCGACCACTACGGTCTCGACCGTCCGCCGGTGGTCCTGGCCTGCCATGAGCACAACGAAAAGGCCGCTGCCCAGCGGATCCTCGGCCTGCTTCGCGACGGCCGTTCGGTCGCGCTGGTGAGCGACGCCGGCGCGCCCGGTATCAACGACCCGGGCTACCGGGTGATCACCGCGGCCGTGGAAGCCGGCATCGCGGTCCAAGTGATCCCGGGCCCGAGTGCGGTGATCACGGCCCTGCTCTGCTCGGGCCTGCCGACCGCCGGGTTCGTCTTCAAGGGCTTCCCGCCGCGAAAGTCGGCCCAGCGGCGGAGCCTTCTGGAGGCCGAGGCCGAAAGGGCGGAAACCCTGATCTTTTTCGAGTCTCCGCATCGGCTGGCCGGATTGCTCGCGGATGCCGCGGCGGTGCTGGGAGACCGGACCGCAGCCGTCTGCCTGGAGCTGACCAAGCTGCACGAGCGGGTGGCCCGCGGCGGCCTTTCGGACCTGGCCGCACGCTTCGCCGAACAGAAGGTCAAGGGCGAGGCGACCGTGGTAATTGCAGGGCAGAGCAGGAAGGAGGCCCAGGAGAAAAGGCGGTCCCGGGCCCGAGAAGATCGAAAGGCGCGGCAGAGGGACCGGAATGCCTAGATCTGGACGATTTGGACCGATCTTGCTGTAAGGGCGTTAAGCTTAACCCGTTTTTCAGACTATTTACCTATTCTCATCGCCGGGAGTTACAGCACTTCCCCTCCCAATCTTCTATGCCGTAGCGAGAAGCCCCGCAGCCACGTCTTGCGGGGCTTCTTTTTTGTCACCAAACAACCAAATTCAATACCTAGAATAATATCCGAGACAAAATAATGCAGATTTCTGCTTTTACTGTATACCGCCAGGTCTGCTTTTAACTTTTTTTTCGGGGCTGACGGCGATATTGCCCGAGGACATCACGGGACAGAAATGCTTCAGAACCGCATCAGCCCACCAGCACGCAGATCGCTCTTGCAGCGCTACAGCGCCGAGCTTGCTTTGCTGGTCGAGCGCCAGCGTTCGGAGGCAGCCCTGGTGGACGCCAAGAAGGAGGCCGAGCGGGCCGCCGACCAGGCGCGCAAGGCCATGTACAAGGCCCAGGCCGCGGACCGGGCCAAGACCGCCTTTCTGGCCAACATGAGCCACGAGCTTCGAACCCCGCTCAACGCCATCATCGGTTTCTCCGAGATGATGGTCCTGCTGGGCGACGAAAGCATGGCCAAATACCGCGAATACGCCGGAGACATCAGCGCCTCCGGGCAACACCTGCTGGAGCTGATCAACGACGTCCTGGACTTGGCGAAGGTCGAGTCAGGCAAGCTGGAGCTGGAAGACCGACGGGTCGACGTGGCGGCCGTGGTCGATGCCAGCCTGACCTTCGTCAGAGACAGCGCCCTGGATCGCGGCCTCGAGCTGTCCCACGCCCTCGGCAAGGACCTTCCACCGCTGCGCGCGGATGAACGAAAGCTCAGGCAGATCCTCACCAATCTGCTCTCCAATGCCGTGAAGTTCACGCCGCAGGGTGGCAAGGTCTGTCTGAAGACCTTCGTCGACACGGACGGCGCCCTGATCTTTCGGATCACGGATACGGGGATCGGGATCGCAATCCAGGATATTCCGAGGGCGCTGACGCCTTTCGAGCAGGTCAGGAGCCGGGTTGGCCTCACCGTAGAAGGCACCGGCCTCGGCCTACCCCTTACAAAAGGCCTGATCGAGCTGCACGACGGCGAGCTGTCGATCGATAGCGAGCTCGGCCGAGGCACGGAGGTCACGGTCCGCCTGCCAAAGGAACGGGTTCTGGCCCTCGCCGCGTAACCTGCGAAGCGGAGCAAGGGCGGCAAGCAAAAAAGAAAGCGAAAGAAGAGCGATGGATGGACGGCCAGCACCCCAACTACCAAGCCCTCCCGTGATGGAAGAAGCGGCGGAGCCGAAGGAGCCGCAAGACCACGCTTCGGACGCCGCGCCGGCCGAGAGTGCCGACAGCGCCGCGATCCCGGCTCCGGCCGCCAGTCCGGATGCTGCCCCGGCCACCCCGGCACCGGCGACCGCCAGCCCCTATCCGCAAACGCCCATGCAGCGACCATCGGCCCCGACGCCGCCGAAGGCAGATGATCCAACGCCGGCCCCGGCGGCCCCGGCGATGCGGGCACCGGGAAGCTCCGAAGCTCCGCCCCAGGACTCGCCTTCGACCGCAGAAAGCCAAGCCGCCGTCGCAGCGCCCAATGAACCGCATGCGCGCTATGCCAGGCTGCAGGCCGCGGCCAGCGAGATGGCCTCATCGCTCGCCCACGGCGCTCCGAAGCCCGAACCCAAGGCGCCGGTCCCCAAAGCCGGCGGTGCCGCCTCGAATCAGCCGGCGGCCAGGGCCCCCGCGAGCACGCCCCAGCCGAAGACGCAGAATCAGTCTGCCGGCGGCCAACCCCAGCCGGCCAGTGCCCCCGCCGTCAGGGTCGGCAGGGTGGTCTCGGTTTCGGGTTCCCAGGCGGTGGCCGTGCTCGAGAGCGACGAGTTCGAGGATCAGAGCCAGTCCTGCGGCCTCGAGATCGGCAAGCTGGTCACGATGCGCACGGATCGCGGTGTGGTCTACGGCCTGGTGGCGGCACTCTCGATCCCGGTGCCCACGCAAGATCCCACGCAGGCCGAGGTGCGGGTGGTCGAACTGGAACTCCTCGGCGAAACCCAGATCAATGAGCGAGGCCGCCGCCTGGGCTTCCAACGCGGGGTCACCAGCTTCCCGTCCCTGGGGGACAGCGTCTTCCACGCCAGTATGGAAGATCTCAGCATCGTCTTTGCCAGCCCCGATGCAAGCAACGTCCGGATTGGAAGCATTCACCAGGACCGGCGCCTGCCCGCCTGTGTCGCCGTCGACGACTTGCTGGGCAAGCACTTCGCAATGCTGGGGACGACCGGTTCGGGCAAGTCCTGCGCGGTCGCGCTGATCCTACGCCAGATCCTGCAGGAGCATCAGAACGGTCATGTGGTGCTGCTCGACCCGCACAACGAGTACCCCCGCGCCTTCGGAGAGATGGCCGAACTGATCGATCCGGGGACCCTGGAGCTGCCCTTCTGGCTCTTCAACTTCGAGGAGTTCGTCGAGGTGGTCCTGGGCCGCAACAGCAGCCCGGACGCCATCGAGGCCTCGATCCTCAACGAGTTGATCCCGATCGCCAAGCGTCAGTTCCTCGGTGACGACGAGGACCACCGCTACGTCACCGCCGACACGCCGGTCCCCTACCGCTTCAACTACCTGATCCAGCTGATCGACGAGATCATCGGCAAGCTGGAGAAGCCCGAGGACCTCGGACCCTACATGCGGATCAAGGCCCGACTGAAGGCGTTGCAGGCGGATTCCCGCTTCTCCTTCATGTTCGGATCGGTCGCCCTGCGCGATAACATGTCGCAGATCATCTCGCGGATTTTCCGGATTCCGGTCGAAGGTCGGCCGATCACCATCATCGACCTATCCGGCGTGCCCTCGGAAATCCTGAACGTCGTGGTCTCGGTGCTCTGCCGCATGACCTTCGATTTTGCGATCTGGAGCGACCGGGCCCTGCCGATCCTCTTCGTCTGCGAGGAGGCGCACCGCTACGCGCCGCGGAACGCCAGCCTCGGCTTCGAGCCGACCAAGCGGGCCCTATCGCGGATCGCCAAGGAAGGCCGGAAATACGGCGTCTCGCTCTGCGTCATCACGCAGCGGCCGTCCGAGCTCGACACCGACATCCTGTCTCAGTGCAACACGATCTTTTCGCTGAGGATGAGCAACAGCAAGGACCAGGACTTCGTTCGGAGCACGCTGTCGGAATCCGCCGAGGGGCTGATGTACTTCCTGCCGCTGCTGCGCACGGCGGAAGCGATCGCGGTCGGCGAAGGCGTCCCGGTACCGGTACGCATCTGTTTCGACGACCTGCCGCGCGAGCATCGGCCGCTGAGCGGCACTGCGCCCTTCTCCAACACCTGGAAGATCGACAAGGGCGACAGCAATTTCATCGACGCCGTCGTAGACCGCTGGCGCCGGCAGCAACGCTGACGACCTGAGGGCCGAAAGCCCGCCTAGCTCGGCGTGACGCCGCGCTGCCGTTCGTTGTAGCGGCGCAGCACCTCCACCGCGATCATCAGCAAGGTGGAAAGACAGATCAGCAGGGTCGCCACCGCCAGGATGATCGGGCTGATCTCCTCGCGGATGCCCGCCCACATCTGCCGCGGGATGGTCTGGTATTCGACGCTGCCGACGAAGAGCACCACGACGATCTCGTCGAAGGAGGTGACGAAGGCGAAGAGCGCGCCTGAAATCACGCCAGGCAGGATCAGGGGCAGGATGATCTTGAAGAAGACCCGGACCGGCGTCGCCCCGCACATCAAGCCCGCGCGCACCAAGGAATGATCGAAGCCGATCAGGGTCGCGGTAACCGTGATCACCACGAAGGGCGTCCCGAGCACTGTATGCGCAAGGACGATTCCAACAAAAGATCCCGTCAGTTGCAGATATTCGTTCAGGCTTGCATAGAAGAAGAAGATGCCGGCGGCGGTGATGATCAGCGGAACGATCATGGGCGAGATCAGCAGACCCATGATCAGGTTGCGAAAGGGCATCTCCGAACGGCTGAGGCCCAGAGCTGCCAGCGTCCCCAGGACCGTAGCCAGAAGGGTGGCGCAGGCCGCGATCCAAAGCGAGTTCGGAATCGCCTCAAGCCATTTGTTCTCCCGGTTCGGGTTGGTGTCGAACAAGGCTTCGTACCAACGCAGCGAATAGGCCTCGGGGTCGAACGACAGCATGCCCTCGGTAAAGGTGAAATAGGGCTCGGCGTTGAAGGACAGGGGCAGGATGACCAGCAAAGGCGCGATCAGGAATCCGAAAACCAGCACACAGATCAGGATGAAGACGTAGTGCCAGATGCGCTCTACCGGGCCGGCATGGGGTGGTAGGGAGATCATGCTCGGTTATCCCAGCTTGAGCCGTTCGACGCCGACCAGCCGATTGTAGAGCCAGTAGAGGACGATTACGCCAGCCAGCAGGATCCCGCCGAGGGCGGCCGCCAGGCTCCAGTTCAGGCTCTTTTGCATGTGGAAGGCGATGAGATTGGAGATCATCTGCCCGTCCTCGCCACCGACCAGGGCGGGGGTGATGTAGTAGCCGATGGCCAGGATGAAGACGAGCAGGCAGCCGGCACCGATGCCGGGCAAGGTGTTCGGCACGTAGACCCGCCAGTAGGCGTAGAAGCGTTGGGCGCCGAGCGATTGCGCAGCTCGCATGTAGCTCTCGGGAATGGTCTTCATCACGCTATAGAGCGGTAGGATCATGAAGGGCAGCAGGATCTGGGTCATGGCGACCACGGTGCCCTGGGCGTTGAAAATCATCTGAAAGCGCTGATCGTCGCCGATGATCCCCACCCAGACCAGCAGGTCATTGAGGACGCCCTGGGTTTGCAGCAACACGATCCAGGAGGTCGTGCGGACCAATAGAGAGGTCCAAAACGGTAGCAGGACCAAGATCATCAGCAGATTTGCGTAACGGGCGGGTAAGGAGGCCAGCAGGTAGGCGATCGGATAGCCGAGCGCCAGGCAGGCCAGCGTTACCACCAAGCTCATCCAGAATGTACGCAGGAAGAGATTGCGGTAAATCTGTCGGTTCTCGGGCTGGGCGACGATGTCGCCCTGCGTATCGTACCCCAGGTCCACCGCCGCAAGGTATTGGACCGCTGTATAGCGGTTCCCCAGGCGGGCAATCGCGGCCCAGGTCTCCAGCCGAGACCAGCCCGGATGAGTGGCGGCCACCGCGTCCTTGAAGGGGGCCTCGAAGCGCGCGACTCGCCGGGCCGTGCGCATGATCATGGTGCGGGTGCCGCTCAGTTCCTGGTTGATCCGAGTTGCCAAGCGGCCGAAAGTCTTGTTCTCCCGCGCCTCGGCGAGATCTGCAGCCAAGGCCGCGAAGACGGCCTCCTCCGGCAGATCCTTGCCGTCCCAAGTCTCGAGCGCCGCCAGAGTCCGCGGCAGGTTGTCCGCGACCACCGGGTTCTCGACCGAGCGGAACAGCATCAGGGCGATGGGATAGAGGAAGGTCGCGCCCAGGAACAGCAGCAGCGGCAAGACCAGGAAGAAGGCCTTCCAGCGTTTGACGCGCTCGGCATGGCGCAGGGCGATCGCCAGCGGCCGCCCGTCCGCGGTCGTGATGGCGGCCGTGCCCTGAATGCTACCCGCGATCTCCGCCATTGCCGCTCCGCTCTCGTCCTTCGGCGCGCCGAAGGAGGTCGCGGGGGGGGGGGGGGGGGGGGG